>JAAURZ010000206.1 GCA_012031955.1 Bacteroidia bacterium | reverse complement strand
ATACACCCAAATGGATTCACGACGTGCTACGTGGCGGCAGAAGAACTCGCCGCGCTCACCGGATAACCCATTTGTAACCGCTCCTAACAAGTTCGAATCCCTTGCCGCGCACGATGCTATGGTGGAACTATCGGGTGCGCTAAAGCGCTCAGCGGTTTCGCTCATGAAAATTGCAAACGACATACGCATGCTCAGCTCCGGGCCACGCTGCGGCATCGGAGAAATTATTATCCCCGACAACGAGCCGGGCTCGTCTATTATGCCCGGCAAGGTAAACCCCACACAGCCCGAAGCCCTCTCGATGGTTTGCGCTCAAGTGATCGGCAACGATGTGGCCGTGTCGGTGGGCGGCGCAACAGGCCACTTCGAACTCAACGTATTCAAACCGGTGATCGCAGCCAATGTACTTCAGTCGGCCAGGCTGATCGGCGACGCCTGCTTGTCATTCACTGAAAAATGTGCATCCGGCATCATGCCCAACGAACCGCTCATTAGGCAGCACCTGGAAAACTCCCTGATGCTGGTTACTGCGCTCAACACGCACATCGGCTACGAAAACGCCGCGAAGATCGCCAAGAAAGCGCATAAGGAGAACAAGACGTTGCGCGAGGCAGCAGTAGAATTGGGCCTAGTCACATCCGCGCAGTTCGATGAGTGGGTGAGGCCCGAGAAGATGGTGGGCAGCCTCGATTGATATTGTTGACCCAGGCGCCAACACGCCGATTGCGGCCAGGATTTGATTTTGACAAATATTTCGTACTTTTAATATGATTTTTTAAACTTTAACCTTTCCACAAATGAAACACAGACTTGTCCTCCTATGTCTGGCTTTTTTCCTAGTCGCGTCTGCCACGCATGCACAACTCTCCAAGCAGGAGAAGAAAGAGTGGAAAAGAAAGCCAAGGAATATTCTAAGAATCCAGCCAACCTCAAGCAATTGATGGATGACAAACAAGCTGCCGACAATCAGGTGGCATCGCTGAATCAAAAAGTTACGCAGTTGCAAAACAACATGAGTAACAAAGATGCCCGCATTGCCGAACTGGAAGACCAGTTGACGCAGTCCCGGGGTGAGCTCACTACCGCCAAAGCAGAGTTGGCGCAACTCAAGGAAAACCCGCCCGTACACGCGATGGATTTCTCCAAAGGCATTGTCTTTAAAGTGCAGATAGGAGCATTCAAGAATAAGGACCTCTCCAAATATTTTGACAACAACCCCAATTTTGGTGGTGAAGCAGCCGAAGACGGAACGCAACGCCTTACCATCGGAATTTTCAGAGACTATTGGGAAGCAGATACTTTCAAGAAATACATGCGCGAAATGGGTGTGAAAGACGCCTGGATCGTGCCCTTTAAAGATGGACAGCGTGTAGACATCAAAGATGTGCTTGAAGGCGTTGTGGCTGAAAAGCCAGCCGAGGGTACAAATTGAAATAATTTACAAGGATATCATCAGGAAGCCGTTCTTTTTGGGGACGGCTTTTTTTTTATTCTATATTCGTATGCATACGCCATGCGAAATCGTTACTTCGCACAGTTTATGCTTGATATACATGCTTTTAAATCCCAGGGTCTCGCGAAAATCATGAGCAGAATAGTCCTCGCAGTTTGTTGTGGTTTGATTAGTATTTCGTTGCATGCGCAGGTACGTGTATCAAAGCTTGTCATCAAGAAAAATGAGCACTACGAATTTAAGCAAACCGATATCCTGGTTGCAGATACGATCATCATGATGGACTCATCGCGGATCATACTCAACAAACTCAAAAAGGAGAACTATATCCGCGCGCAACTCATTATCGTAGGTCGACACTGCATCATCGATGGCACGGGAGTCAATGGTACCACCGGTAACCGAGGCCGAGATGGCGACACGCCGATCGGCCCCTGCAAGTCGGGCGAAAATGGCCGCAACGGCAGCCGTGGTTTGGACGGCGCCAACGGGGTCGATCTTTTCCTGTACACTACCAACTTGCAGATAAAAGGAAGGCTCATTATTAACCTGGGCGGCGGCAACGGCGGCCACGGTGGAGACGGAGGAAACGGCGGCGGCGGCAGCCCCGGGACCGTGCATTGCAACGGTGGCAATGGTGGTTTTGGCGGAGCCGGCGGCGGTGGGGGCAATGGTGGCGCTGGCGGAACACTGAATGTCAACTGTGTGAAATGTCCAAATCCTGAGGGCAATGGTTGGCAAAAGTCTGCTGCTGATGAACGGTGGCGGCGGCTTTGGATTTGGTGGTGTCGCAGGGTATGGCGGTCCTGCCGGCCTTGGCCCTTCTAAAAGGAGCGGCGTTATTGGCGACCGTGGTGTAGACGGGCCAAATGGAAGATCGGGCGAGCGTGGCACGATAAACTTTGGGATTGACTGAATGGAGAAAAGATGGTCTGTAAAAGCGCCTGCGCCCGAAGAAAAAGTGAAGGCACTGTCGGGCGCCATCAATGTGAACCCATACCTTGCCACCGTGCTCGTGCACCGCGGCATCCAAACGCTTGATGAGGCCAGAGAATTTTTCCGCCCGAACCTCAGCAATCTTCATGACCCATTCCTGATGCGCGATATGGCGCGGGCCGTAGAGCGACTTCATAAGGCCATTTGCACGCAGGAAAAAATTCTGATCTATGGCGACTACGACGTAGACGGGACAACGTCGGTAGCGTTAGTGTACCTTTACCTCACGTCATTCTATCCGCACATCGATGTATATGTGCCCGACCGCTACGGCGAAGGCTATGGCGTGTCGGAGCAAGGCGTTCGGTGGGCGGCCGAGCATGGCGTAAGTTTGATTATCGCGCTCGACTGCGGTATCAAAGCGACAGCGATGGTCGAGCTGGCCGCGCAAAACGGAATCGATTTTATTATCTGCGATCATCACCTCCCTGGCGACGAACTGCCACCAGCCGTGGCAATACTTGATCCGAAGCGAAGCGATTGCCAGTACCCATTCAAGGAATTGAGTGGATGCGGCATTGGATTTAAATTTATACAAGCCTACGCACAACAGCATGGCAAGCCCGCCGACGTGCTGGAGTACCTTGATCTCGTGTGCGTGAGCATAGCATCCGATATTGTCGCTATTACCGGCGAAAACCGAATTCTTGCCTACCACGGACTTGTTAAACTGAACAAGAACCCCGTGCCGGGCCTCAAGGCGCTAAAGGAGTTTTCGGCGCTTCGCGGCGACCTCGATATTTCCGGCGTCGTGTTTTCACTCGGGCCGCGCATCAACGCCGCCGGTCGTGTGGCGCATGCACGTGCTGCCGTTGAATTGCTGATCTCTTCATCGGAGCATGAGGCGCTGGAATTGGCAGAGCGCGTGAATTTGAAAAACGAACTGCGGCGCCAGGTAGACATGGACATTACCGAAGAAGCGATCGCCATGATTGAGAACGATCCGCTACTCAAACAATCAAAGTCGACGGTGCTGTTTAAGAACACCTGGCACAAAGGCATAATCGGCATCGTAGCCGCGCGCTGTGTCGAAAAGTTCTATCGCCCCACCATCATTCTCACCGAGTCGAACAACAAAATTACAGGATCCGGCAGAAGCGTAATGGGGTTCGATTTGTATACGGCCATTGAGGAATGCAGCCACCTGCTGGAGAAGTTCGGTGGCCACGCTACGCGGCAGGTCTCACGCTCGACAGCAGTAACCTCGTGGCATTTCAGAGAAAGTTTGAGGAGGTGGTTTCTGCAACCATCACCGAAGAAATGCTCGTGCCCATAATTGAAATTGAACTGGTGCTGCCGTTCGATATAATTTCGGCAAAGTTTTTGGACGTTCTCAACCAGATGGCGCCATTCGGTCCGGAAAATCCGAAGCCGGTGTTTGTTTCGCACGGCGTGTACGCATTTAATTCGTTGTCGAGCTTCAAAGACAGACACCTCAGGTTTTTGGCCGCGCAGCAAGGTAGCGAGTCGGTATTCAGCGCTGTCGGTTTCGATATGATAGCGCACTACGACAGACTGGCCAAGCGCGAACCATTTAGCATGGCCTACACTTTGGAAGAAAATACGTATAATGGCACCACCAGCATTCAAATGAGAATTCGCGATATTAAATTCTGAAGCCGTGATCCTGAGAGCAGACCACTTAATGAAGAAATACAAGACCCGCACCGTGGTGAATGATGTATCGGTGCAGGTCGGGCAGGGCGAGATCGTAGGATTGCTAGGCCCCAACGGCGCCGGCAAAACAACTTCCTTTTATATGATCGTGGGCCTCATAAAGCCCAACGACGGCAGAATTTTTCTCGACGACGAGGAGATTACACCGTTGCCCATGTACCAGCGGGCCAAGAAAGGGATCGGCTACCTGGCACAGGAGGCCTCGGTTTTCCGGAAGCTGACGGTGGAGGAAAATATTATGGCAGTGTTGGAAATGCGCGACTTCACCAAGCAGCAGCGACGCGAGAAAGTGGAGATGCTGCTGGAGGAATTCAGCCTCGAAAAGGTGCGCAAGAACCTGGGGATGTCACTTTCCGGAGGCGAACGCAGGCGCACAGAGATCGCCAGGGCCCTGGCCGTGGATCCCAGTTTTGTGCTCCTCGACGAGCCCTTCGCGGGTGTGGATCCTATCGCCGTCGAAGAAATTCAAAGTATTGTGTCACGCCTCAAGAGAAAGAATATCGGGATTTTGATTACCGATCACAACGTTGACGAAACCCTCTCCATCACAGATCGCGCATACCTGATGGTTGATGGCAAACTTTTTAAGTCAGGAACGGCCGAAGACCTCGCCAACGACCCGATGGTGCGCAAAGTATACCTGGGTCAGAACTTCGAGCTGCGACGTGCCAGAGTGAGCACAAAAGAAAACTGATCCCCCCTGCCATTAATCATTACCGGGAGCCATCAAAAAGTTGTATATTTTTGAACTGACCTGAGCAAATTTCATGGGACTACTAAACTCCATTCTCACCTGGGTAATGAAAAAGCGCATTCATCAGATTGAGCTTTTCTTGAAATATCCACATGAAGTTCAGGACGAGTTGCTCAAGAAGACGCTCGTCACAGGCAGGTACACGGAATTTGGAAAACGTTCGGCTTCGAAGACGTGCACAACTACGAACAGTTCCGGAAGCGCGTCCCTATTCATTCTTATGAACAACTGTTTCCGTACATAGAAAGACTGATGTGCGGCGAGCAGAATATATTGTGGCCGTCGGAAATAAAATGGTTCTCAAAATCGTCGGGCACTACCAACGCACGAAGCAAATTTATCCCCGTGTCGATGGATGCGATGGAAGACTGTCACTTCAAGGCAGGAAAAGACCTGCTCTCCATTTACGTGAACAACTATCCCGACACAAGAATTTTTGACGGCAAAGGCCTGGCGGTCGGCGGCAGCCACCAGATCAACGAATACGACCCCTCATCGTCGTCTTACTACGGCGACGTGTCGGCAGTGCTTATGCAAAACCTACCGCATTGGGCACAGTTCATTCGCACGCCCAGCCTGGAGACGGCGCTCATGGCCAACTGGGAGGAAAAATCGAGAAGATGGCCCA
>JAAURZ010000205.1 GCA_012031955.1 Bacteroidia bacterium | reverse complement strand
CGTGATGCGTTGTTCTATGAGCGCCTGGTTCTCGACAAATCCGTCCAAAGGATCCGTGGCCTCAAACAGCACGGAAGTTGAGTCCGACAGGTACGTTAGCAGGAAAATGTGATAGCGCGTTTCGCATATCCTCACCGCGTACCCCAACTGGTCGAGAAAAAATGCGTATAGCGCCGTGCCGGAAACGCAATTATAGCTTCCACTATTGAAGAGGCCGTTGAATGGTTCCGATAGCCTGTATTGCTTCAGGAACGTGCGGTGCACTTTGTAAAACAAATAGCGCAGAAATCGCGACTCGGTTTTGAATCTCGGCGTGGCCTTCTGAAGTTCGCTCGCATAACTGGTCAGTTGGTTTTTCAGCCGGTCATACTCCGTCGAATCGACCTCCGGGTCGTGGGCAAGAAGGTAAACCAAAGGATCGCGGTTGTCATCTTCACACGCCTGGAATGCCTGCATTTCAAGTTTAGAATCAAACAACAAAGCATAGCTGAGACCAGGTAAATCCTGGCTTTGCAGCCGAATTGCCCAAGCCGCGAGGCAGGTTACTATGATCAACCGTCGCTTCACGCAGGCAGGTTGATCAATGAAAACGCATACAACAATTCACGTCCAATCTGATGCACACGTTCGGCGTACTTCGCGGCCTCCTGTGGCGTGCCGTCAAAGTCCTTGGGGTCGTCGTAGGGTAGCGCGATCCTGGCTGACGCACCGGCCACCACCGGACAATTGTGATCGGCCTCCGCACAGGTCATCACAGCTCCAAACCCACGCTGCGGGTTTTCCAGATGGTCATACTTTTTCGAAAATGCCATGATGCACTCAGCGTTTTCTGCGTTAACGAACCTCGTACCGGGGGTTCGCTCCGTCGGTCGCTTTGGCGATCTTGAAGCCGGCGTCCTCCATAGCTTTCACCGCGCTTGCGTTGAACGCGGTTGCCTCCGTTCCTCCGGAGTAGGCGATCACATCGGGTACATGATAGTAGGCGGCAACAGCCTGGGCCCATATTTGCGAGATGTGGCTCCTTCTCGAATTATGCGTGCATATAAAAATTAGTTCCGATTTCGCCCCTGACCTTATCCTGCTTTCAACAAATAAAGCGAGCTTCTTCAGCGCGCCCTTTCTTTCTTCAGGAATCGACGCGAACTCCTTCTTATATGCTTCAATGTTTTCCAGCACATGGGTATACAGCACTGGCTTAGTCTCTGGTGTAAACGGCATGACACAACAAGGTTATGGTAAAAATGAATTTTCGTTCGTCGGCATATTCAAAATCATCCTACTATCGTAATATTACGTTATACTTGACTAAAAAAATTTCAGCAGCAATCGTTCTTCTTTACATATCGTGAAAACATATTGATAAATATGTCCTTCGCTTCTTCCCAGACAGTTTCATCGATGCAATAATTTACCTTCGGCCCCTCCACTTCACCTTTAATGATGCCGATCCGCTTCAGCTCTTTGAGGTGTTGCGTGATTGTCGACTGCGACAGCGGCAGTTCGTCCACCAGGTCGTTGCAAATGCAGGTGTTATTGCTGAGCAGGTACTCGAGAATAGCGACGCGGGCGGGATGGTCAAATGCTTTCGCCAGACCGGCGATCTTGTTTTGACGCTTTTTGAACAACGCTGACTTGGTGATACCCATGCGGATCGTTATAACGCAATATTACGATAGATATGAATATTTACAAAGCAAGTCCAAAATTCCTTATCGACTTGGCCTGCGCTTCCCCGGAAAGATGTACCTGTTCTGCTGTTTGCTTGCCCACCGCGCTGACCCAATGCAACCACGTGCACACTTCGGCCGGATTGTTCCTCGCCGCCTTCGTCGCCCGCGACGCTATCGCCACAAATGCCATCAGCGGCTCCGGCAGCAAGCCAATAAATAACTCAGCGATTGTACAGGCCTATGAGAACGCGACACAACGTTGTGCTCACCTGGGTGGTGGCGGGGCGTTTGTGGGTTGGCCAATCACTCACTCTTCAACACCTCGGCAGGGTTACTCCCGGCCGCCTTCATCGTCTGCGATCCAATCATGACAAATGCAATTACCAAAACACCCACCAAACCAACGAACAACTCTTTAATCTGAATAGGCGTGTGGTAAGGAAAGTTGGTGAGCACCACCTGATCGAAGAAAATATATGTGAGAGGCAGCGCGATCAATGCCGATATCAACAACAGTATCAGAAAACCGCGGCTCAATAAATATACAAGGTTTCCAGAACTTGCGCCCAGCACTTTGCGGATGCTGATCTCCTTCAGTCTTGTCTCGGTTGTAAACACCACCATTCCGAACAATCCCATCGACGCAATGGAAATGGCGAGGAACGAAAGAAACCCGATGATCTTTACCATCGAAGAAAATTCGGTGTATGCTTCTTCAATCTGGTCATCGTAGAATTTTGCCTGTATCGGATGTACGCGGTCAATCGTTTTCCATGCCGATTCGATCTTCGACATGGTGGCGATCATATCCGTGCTTTTGATCTTCGCGTTAATGAAGGCCCTGTCTTCCGGCGTCCAGTAGGTGAACGCCACAGGCTCGATAAGATTATCAACCTTGCCGTAGTGAAAATCTTTAACCACACCCACGATGGTAAGCTTGTGGCCATCCATGGTGATCTCTTCGCCGACTGCTTTTTCAGGATTGTTGTTGCCGATATGAAAACGTTTCAAAACTTGTTCATTCACAATGGCTTCACTTGCTGCTTCTGCCGTGGCGGGCCGTGCGACGAAATTAGTACCAGCAATTAGCTTGTGGCCATGGATCGGAAGGTAGTTTTCGTCGATGTGGTTGTACCAAACCAATGCCGAATCGTTTGAGTCCGTGTACTTCATATAACCGCCCCAGTAGTTGCCAACATTGGTAATCATCGACGACCTCGAAATGGCGGACACCTCCGGCATCTCATTCAGTTCTTTAACCAGTACATCAGGCTTGTTGCCCTGCATGTCAATGTTCAGAATATTCTCGGTGTTGAAGCCAAGATCGAACGCCAGAATTTCTTTGTACTGAACGTACCCAATGGCTGTGGTTGTGATGAAGATAAGCGTAAGCGTATACTGAATCACAACCAAAGCGCGCCGCAGGGTTACGTGTCTGAACACCTTCACGGCAGTTGAATTTCGGAGCGCATTGATAATAGTGACCCTGGAAAAGAATATCGCCGGCAGGAATCCGGCAATGACACCTACTACTATTGCAAAAAATATGAATGCGACAACCATTGGCAAGGTGAGATTGAGCTTCACCATGCGTTGTAATTCCGGTGCCATGTTGATAAAATAGTCACGCAACACCAGGAAAATCATGAACGAAAGCGCCAGGGCCATCACGGAAATGATAACTGCCTCCACAAGAAACTGCCGGCGCACCTGGCCTTTGCCTGCACCGATCACTTTGCGAAGGCCAATCTCTTTGAAGCGGCGCATCGAACGCGCTATCGACAGGTTGGTGTAGTTGAAACAGGCCGACAGTATCACCACGAATGCGAGACCTCCGAGAATCCAGAGCACAAGCGGCGTCATGTGTGGCCCAATGGAATTGCTCAGGTCCTCCCCGATGGCAATGTCGTGCAGCGGAAGTAACTCAAGTTGTATCGTAGTGCGTTCGTCGGCTTTGTTCTCCTCTTTGGCTATTTCGTCCAGTTGCGATTGTATGGCATCGAGGTCGGCGCGGGGCGGCAACAGGAGGTACACATAGTTAGACCACATGTTCGTCCACTTGTCAACATCATTGTTACTTCTGGAAAGCTGTTCGAACGTGGAAAACGACCGCAACACGTCGAAGCTCATGTGTGAAAAGAACGGAACATCCTGCATCACGCCGGTGACCTGGTAATCTAACGTGTCGAACGTAATGGTTTTACCGAGCGCGTCGTCGCTGCCGAATAGCTTCTTTGCCGCACTCTCGGTGAGCACGATCGAGTAAGGTTCCTTCAGCGCCGTCTCGGAATTGCCTTCAATCAACGGAAACGAAAGAATGCGCAACAACGATGCCTCGGCCCAATATCCATTTAAAGGAATAACCTTGTCGCCCACCTTGGCGTCGTGGGTAAAATCCTGGCGTATAACAGCGACTTCTTCAACGCCCGCCACCTTTTCTTTAATAAGTCTTCCGGTCTTTATGGCCGTTGATGCGAACTTGCTGCTCTGCTCGCGGTTAAAACTGGGTATGTTTGTGATGCGATAGATGCGGTCACCGTTTTTGTGGAATCTGTCGTATGACTGCAGGTCCAGTACGAACGCGATGAGCAATAACCCGACAGACATGCTGATGGCAAGGCCTGCGATATTGATGGTCGAGAACAGCTTGTTGCGCATTAAATTTCGACCTGACGTTTTGATGTAGCTTCCGATCATGATCCAGTTGATAAAAAGGTGAATAAATGTGGGCCTTCGCACCGTATAACTTCTGAAAAACTTGAGGGCGTCAACGACGTAGACCAGCTTCGCGCGACGCGGACCGATGGCTTGCACATTGCGATCGAAGTATTCGTTGAGATCGCCGATAAGGTCTTCTGCGAGCCGCGGTTTGCAATACCACTCTACAAATCGCTGTGCCCATGCGGGCGGATTGTGTTGCTGTTGCTCTTTCATGCTACGCTTTTTTCCAGGCCATCGACGGTATCTTGTCCCAAAGCTGATCGCGCATCGACTTGGCGCGCACCAACGCGGCCTTGCCGGGCACCGTGAGCTGATAGAATCGCTTGCGCTTACCGCCGCGCGTTTTCGTGGCTTCGCCCAGCGCGCTTTTCACAAGCCCTTTCTCCTCCAGTCGGTTGAGCACGGCATGTACCACGCCCAGCTTCACCGCGCGGCCGGTATGACTCGTGAGCTCGTCGCAAATGGCCACGCTGTAGGCATCCTTCATCAACGCAGCCACGGTAAGCAGCACCAGTTCTTCAAATTCTCCGAGGTTTGTACCCTTCATTTCAGATGTTAATTACGTAAATGTATGTAAAATGGTTTGATTATACATACAAAGTGGGGTTAAATTAAGATCAAATCTCCCCAGGGTGATTCCAGCTATAGTTCCCGTTGCCGGTTGAATTCTTTTCCATTTCACCCCGAGGTCAAGTCCTCGTCACGAATTTTAATGCTACATGCGCAATGCCGCGTGCCCCGGGTTATTACATTAGTTATAATTTTGTATATTTAACCAAAATTTGAAGCTAACAATGAGCAGAGTAATCGGAGAACTGGAAGAACTCATACTTCTCGCAGTCTGCATACTGGACGGCGAAGCGTACGGGATTACGGTGAAGAAGGAGGTGGAACTCCACACCGGCCGTTCGATATTATTGGGTGCCATTCACATTACGCTCTACCGTCTGCAGGACAAGGGCCTTCTTGACTCGAAGTTGGGCGGTAGTTCTGAAAAAAGGGGCGACCGGCGCAAACGGCTCTTTCGCATCACCCGCAAGGGCATGGAACAACTGCGGGCTTCGCAGGAGGTGCGTCAGAAAAATGTGGCTTCTTATTCCGCAACTCAAACCCGGGTCATGAGC
>JAAURZ010000204.1 GCA_012031955.1 Bacteroidia bacterium | reverse complement strand
GCTGGCGTCGGCCCGGCAGCGACCCTATGCATACAACCTTTCGACTGCGACGGCGTCGGGCTTTGACGGCAGCCGCATCATGTACAAGATTCCCGGCGAGCGCATGAAACGCTGGGGCAGCACCATGACCATGCTGGGTGGTGGCTTGATTATCGGCGGCATCATCGTGGTGGCAAACGCCGACCCCGACTACAATCGTTACAATTCATATTACAACACCTACGACACCACCGATCCTAAGTATGTGTGGGGAACGATCATGATCGTGTATGGGGTAGGTTTAACAGTGCCCGGCGTAATCTTGTGGACCAGGGGCATCAAAAAATACAATGAGTATTATGAGCAGCAACGCCAGCTTTCATTTCGCATGCAGGGCAACGGCGTGTCGCTGAAGTACTCGTGGTAGACGTTGTCTGATATAAATGTAAATAAACTTAGCGCATGAAATGAGCATAAAGAAAACTATACCCAGCGGGATGTTAATTGCAACGACTTCTTTAGGTAGAGACTCTCAAGATGCGAATTCCATATGTCCATTAATATCAATTATTAACATATGAAATCAATCCTGTCTTGTTGCCTGCTCATGCTTTGCGTGGCAGCCCACGGCCAGCAAATGCTGGCCAGTTAGTCGCCAATTGTCCGGCCGTCATCGCGGAGGCACCCGCCCGGATTTCGTTGTCCACACCGTCAAATGCGCCGGGCTACCGGCAACGCAACACGGGCCGCGCCCTCACAATCATGGGCGGTGTCATGCTCGTCACCGGCGTGGTGCTCGTAAGCACGGCCGACGCCACTTACTACAATACCACCGTTACATCGAGCGGCACCTATGAAGAGGGTGACCCGAAAGG
This sequence comes from Bacteroidia bacterium, assembly GCA_012031955.1. The sequence goes on along the minus strand of JAAURZ010000204.1, from coordinate 4,680 downwards.
CGGGTTCGGAACGCTCATGATGGCAGGAGGTTTGGGCATGACCATACCCGGCATCATACTGTGGTCGAAAGGGTCGAAGAGATACAACCGATACCTGGAGAAAACAAAGTGGAAGCAGGCATCAATGCACACGGTGTGGGCCTTCGCTATCGCTTCTAAGCCAGCGCCCCGCGCCGGCCGAGTTCAATCACTTCGAGGTCGAGAATCTTTTTGTCGATAAGCGAAAAACGCAGCAGGGTTTTCATGTGATGAAAGCCGTGGTTGCCAGCCGCGCCCGGATTCATGTACAGCATATTGTTGTAGCGAGCGTCCTTATTTACACGCAGGATATGCGAATGTCCGCAGATGAAAATATCAGGTATGCGGTCGCGCAGCACCTTCTTGATTCGCGGGTTATAGTTGGGTGGCGCGCGCCGATGTGTGTCATCCATATCGTAAAACCTTCCACCTCCATCCACAAATCTTCAGGGTAGCGGCGTTGCAGCACGGGCTCGTCTATATTTCCGTATACGGCCCTGGTTGGTTTAAACGCATCAAGCGCCTCAATCACCTTCGCGTCGCCAATGTCACCCGCATGCCATATTTCGTCGCACAACCCAAAGTGCTCGAATACCGTGGAGTCGAGATAAGAGTGGGTGTCGGAAATCAATCCAATACGCATACGTTGCAAAGTATGCAATTAATGTGGCCGGCATAAACTTTTACGTGCGTCTTTTGTTGATCTGAAAAAGCAAACCTATGAATGAAAGAATCGGAATACTAGGATCCGGGGTCGTGGCGAGCACGCTCGGCACCGGGTTGATGTCGGCAGGGTACCAGGTGATGCTGGGCACCAGGCAACCAGAAAAAGCTTGCCCACTGGCAAGCAGAAAACACAGGCGCCCAAGTGGGCACTTTTGAGGAGGCCGCTTCATTCGGACAAATAGTAGTCTTGGCTGTGAAAGGGACAGTTGCAGATAGGGTTGTGGCGGGCGTCGCTCATCAGCTTTCTGGAAAAACCGTTATCGACGCTACCAACCCCATCGCCGAAGTGCCACCCGAAAACGGTGTCCTAAAATTCTTTCCAGACCTGAACGGATCGTTGATGGAGCGCTTACAACAAATTGCCGCCGACGCCCATTTTGTGAAAGCCTTTCAATTCCGTTGGCAGCGCCCTGATGGTAAAACCAAAGTTGTCGGCGGTTCCTACTATGTTTATTTGCGGAAACAGCAACGAGGCAAAGGCAACAGTTGCCGGCATATTGACAGCGTTCGGATGGGAAACTGAAGACCTGGGCAGCGCCGCGGCGGCCCGTGCAATTGAGCCGCTCTGCATTTTGTGGTGCATACCCGGCTTTCTGCAAAACCGCTGGAGTCATGCCTTCAAGTTGCTGAAGTCATAAGGCGCCAAGAGAAAAGCGGATGTGGGAATTTTGGTACCGTTGCTTATCTTTGCGGCTCATTCAATCGATGTATGCAGCGTTTTATTCCAACTGTTGTTTTCGTCCTGTTATTCACCTTTTCAATTTCAGCCCAGGATCACGATTTTCCATTCGGCCAGGTCACTTACAAGGACCTGAACATGACGGTATATGAGAGCGACACCACGGCCGAGGCTGTGGTGCTGGACGAGTTTGGCGAAGCTTATTTTGATAATGCCGGAGACAACAACCTCTTGCTGGTTCACCACTTCAAGATCAAGATACTGAAGCCGGCTGGCCTCGATCACGCCGATTTTACCATCCCCATGTACAAAGACAATGGAAAATCCGAGTGGGTACGCGACATACAGGCATCTTCCTTCACGATGGAAAACGGCTCAATGAAGGAAACGAAACTGGAGTCGAAGAGTATTTACACCGAAAAGAAAAGCGAGCACCTTGACTACCGCAAGTTTGCCATCCCCAACGTGAAGGTAGGCAGTGTAATTGAAGTGCGCTATGTGCATGAGACACCCTGGATTTTCAATTTCCGTACCTGGAATTTTCAGTCAGATATTCCCAAAGTAAAAAGTGAGTTTTGGGCCACCATGCCGGGCAACTATATCTATAATGTAAGTCTGAAAGGATTTTTGAAACTCGCTAAAAATGAAAGCGAACTGGTAAAAGACTGCTTTACACCCGGAGGGGGCTACAAGGCCGATTGCAGCAGGATGAAGCTTGCCATGAAAAACATTCCCGCCTTCGTGGACGAAGAATACATGACCGCGTCCAGCAACTTCATTTCGTCTGTACACTTCGAACTGTCGGAAGTGCGCTACTTTGATGGCCGCGTAGACAAGGTAACGAAGGAATGGAAGGACGTGGAAGACGAACTGCGCAAAAGCAATCGTTTTGGCTTGCAGTTAAGACGAGGAAAGGATTTGGGCGACGCCATCGAAGCGCTTGTAACCGGTGAGACTGACCCGCTTGCCAAAGCCAAAAAGGTGCATGACTATATTCGGAACTGGTACCAATGGAACGGTGATTACAGCAAGTACTGCGAGAATGGCATCAAGAAGGCCTTCGATAGCAAGAAGGGTAACGTAGGTGACATCAATCTTTCGCTGATTGCTGCGCTGAGATACGCCGACCTCGACGCCAGCCCGGTCATTCTCTCCACCCGCGCCAATGGACTGCCGCACGATTTGTATCCGGTGCTCAGCGACTTCAACTATGTGGTTGCCAAACTCAACATCGGCGACCAGTCCTACCTGCTCGATGCCACTGAAAGCTACTCGCCGTTCGGCGTGCTGCCGTATAGATGCCTCAACGGCAGGGGTCGCGTGCTTGAAGACAAGAAGTCTTACTGGTACGAGCTTACCCCTAAAGAGAAAGACAAGACCATGGTGATCATGAACCTGAAGCTCGACGACGACGGCTACTTCCGTGGTACCATGCAAAACCTGCACATGAGCTACGACGCAGTGGATGCACGACGGGCGTTTCTTTCGCAGAGCTCTGAAGACGACTATGTGAAGGAGCTTGATAGCAAGCTGGCGCGCGTGACTTTGAAATCGGCGACGTTTGAAAATGCCGACAACATAGAGAAGCCGTTCGTAGAGAAGTTCGAAGTAGAGATTGAAGGCTTCGATGAGGTGAATCGTAATGTGCTCTTGCTGAATCCGTACATCGTGAAGTTTCATACCGAGAATCCGTTCAAGTCAAACGAACGATTATATCCGGTCGATTTCGGCACACCGATCGAACAAGTACTGAGCGTGACCATTGAGATACCGGAAGGATTTGTTCCCGACAACCTGCCCGGTACAGTAGGCCTTGCGCTGCCCAACCAGGGTGGCCAATTCATCCTTAAAACAGAATTGATCGGTTCGAAATTGGTCCTCAACCACTCGCTAACCATCAGCCGCACGGTGTACAGCTCGGCGGAATACCACTACCTTAAGGAGCTTTTCGATCGTATTATTCAGTTGCAAAACACAGACATTGTCTTCAAGAAGCAGTAACCGGGCAAGGCTCCTGCCGAGGCGCGAAGTGACTTTTATCGACGGCTCGCTCTGTTGACCGAATTATTTGGGAATTAATACAATTTAGGTGCTATTAGAATGCAAGGAATGATAAGTTTGGCGGTTTCCCTTATTTTTTAATCCTAAGAAGGCCGTATGAAGAATTTACTTGTGTTTGTCTGGTTGATGGTTCCTGTGATGGCGATGGCACAAAGCACCTCGGTGGCGCTGGAGGCGGAGAATTTGACGCTCAAAGAACGCTACTATTTCATGAAGGAGAAATCGCAGACGTTTAAAGACTATAAAGTTATAAAGGAAAATGTGCTGGACGGCGTCTGGAAGATCGTTCAGGACTCCATCGCCGCCGATAAAGCGCAATACAAAGAAGCGCAGGCAAGCATCGCCAAACTCGAATCCGACCTGTCTGCCACGCAAACGGCGCTGAAGGAGAAGGAGCAGTCGATGCAGGAAGTTGAATTTGCCAGCACGCACATCACTGTTCTGGGAATTGACTTTGCCAAGGGCGCCTTCAACACAATTGTCGCAATTCTCGTGCTTGGCCTTGTCGGTGTTATCGGTCTGCTTGTAGCCCGGATGAAAGTGGTGCGCAGTTCATACAGCGAAAAGCGCGACTCGTTCAACCAGCTCACCGCCGACTATGAGGAATACAAGCGCAAGGCGCTCGACAAACAGATGAAGCTGTCGCGCGAATTGCAAGACGAGCGCAACAAGCTCGCTGAGTTGCGTCACTAGCTACTGGTACACCCGCACAAAGTCAACTTCCATGCGCTGTGGCCAGATGGATTCATCCACGCCTTGCGCCCCGCCCCAGTTGCCGCCCACCGCTATGTTCATGATCAAGTGAAAGCGTTTGTCGAATGGCCACCCGGTGAAGTCGTCGCCGTCTACCCGGGTTACTGAATGGTACATGTTGTCGTCTGTGTAAAAGTCGATCTGGTTTTCTTTCCAGTCGATCGCGTACACATGGAAGCCATCCTGCGCGTCGGCGATGGTAACTTTACCTTCCTTCTGCGTTTGCTTGAGGTGATTGTATTTTTCGGTGTGGATGGTGCCGTGTACCACGCCGGGGTCGTGCCCCACATGCTCCATAATATCGATCTCGCCGCTGGCCGGCCAACCCCCGTACAACCAGTCCGTCGACAGCATCCATATCGCAGGCCATGTGCCCTTGCCGCGTGGCAGGCGCGCTTTTACTTCGATGCGTCCATACAGCCAGTCGCCCTTTCCTTTGGACA
>JAAURZ010000203.1 GCA_012031955.1 Bacteroidia bacterium | reverse complement strand
GATAATGTTGGTTTCGAGAATGATCTCCGGGCTGATGCGGCTTATTTCGGGAATGGTTTGGTTGATGCTCCTGACGTCGCGTAGTGTGAGGCCGGGCGAGAATTTCTTTTTCTCCTTTTTTCCGTCGGTCGTCTCGAGTTTTTCTTCTTCCTGCTCGATGATGGGCTTGATCACAATGTTGTTGACGCCCACCAGTTTGATCTGCTCAAGTATCTCCTGCTGCGCGCCGTTGCCGATAGCAAGCATCGCGATTACTGCCGCCACACCGAAGATTATGCCGAGCGCCGTGAGCAACGAACGCATCTTGTTAGCTATCACCGCATCCACGGCGATATAAAGATTAGCCAATAACCGCTCCTTCATATGTTAGCAATTGTTTTTTTTGGGTCACATGGAATGCCGTAATCAAGAATGAACAGGATTCTGGTGGCCATTTTATGCAATGAAATGTTAACCGGGGGGCTATTGCGTAACGGGTGTTGCTTCCTTCGCAGTGCCGGCTTCTTTTTTCTCGGCCGCTTTGCCGTCGGTCTTGGCACCCTCCGTTTTAGCGCCGCGCTCACGTCCGCCGGGCTTCGCACCTCCGGCGGGCATTGTTACCACCCGTCCGTCGGGCAGGGTTATCATATTTTCCTTAGGTTCCTCCTGCTTGGGTTCTTCTTTCTTGCGCTTGCCGTTCATTTCCGGGAGCAGTTTGATGGCGTCTTCTTCCATGCCTCGCGGCAGGGACAAGTAGACGCGGTCGCCTTCGCTAAGGCCGGCGAGTATTACGACGTCGTTGGCGTTGGTAATGCCTAGCTGCACTTCCTGCTTAACGGTGGCAAGCCCATCTTTCTTAAACACGTAAGTGATCGAGTCGAATTGGCTGTGCAGGCATTCGAGTGGTACAAACAAAGCGCTGTCCATCTCCTGAGCAACAATGCGGTTGCTGGTAGTCATCGCCGGTCGCAAGGTCGGGTCGGAGCCGTTGATATCTACATCGACCTGGAATACCTTGGCGTCGCTGTTGGGTCGTTGCTCTCCTACGTTGGCCACGCGGGTTACAACGCCAGCAAGTTGCTTGTCGGGGTAGGCATCCAGCCCGATCTCGACGCGCTGCCCTGACTTCACTTTACGTACGTCTACTTCGTTTACGTATGTTTTCGAAACCATCTTCGACAGGTCAGGCAACGTGGCCACGGTTGGGTCCCAGGTGCTTATCTGCGAACCTGCCTTGATAGGCTTGTTATCCCAACCCTTGGTGTACACCACCATGCCGGCCTCGGGCGCAATCACGGTAAAGGATTGCAGAAGTGTGGTCATGGCGTTGTGTTCGTTTTGTACTTTGCGAAGTTCAGCGGCCTGCTCCTTCATCCTCTCGCCATTCTGACGGCGTTTGATTTTGTAATTTTCCTGTGCCTGGGCGTATTCGCGTTTTGAACGCTCGAGGTTGATCTCGGCCTGTTTAATGGTGGCGGGCGGCTCGAATTTGGATTGATCGAGTATAATCTGTTTTTCTTCTACGGCGTACTTGAGGTTGATGAGTTCGTCACGTGCTTGCCGCAGTTGAAGCGTGGTGTCGAGTTGCGTTTGAATGTACTCAGCCTGCTCTTTTTCCAGCTCGATTTGTTTTTCCTGAAAACGGTTTTGAAACTCAGACCGGTCGAGGTTGGCAATCCAGTCGCCCTTTTTCACGACGGTGCCTTCGTCCACAATATTTTGAATGGTCATGTTCCAGATGCGGAAGTCGCGGAGCGCTGAAGGTCCCTGAATTTTTACAGAGTTCTTCGCTTCAAGCTCGCCTGTTGTTTCGATCTCTACTTTGAAGGGCCCGCGTTTTACGTTGGTAATGATCTCAACCGAATTATCGCCTTTACTTCCCTTTACAACAAAGTATCCAATCAGTAATAATACAACAACGGCTGATGTAATGAGTACATTCCTTTTGGTCATGTTGATTGGTTTTAATGCTTTCCAGACAAACTATCCGGTACTCCCTGAATTCCAGCCTTACATTGAAGGAATAAGACTAAAACTTCTCAACTACAAATTTAGGTGAATCTCCCCGCTGACCGAAACCACCTGCATAACGCATCCCCCTACAGTGTAATTGCCTGTTCGATACTGATAAACTGGCGTACCCGTTACAATAAGTATACCGGCGAAAAGTGACAGGGTTGCAACTTTTCGCCGATAATTTTGAGGTTTATTGTTTGGGACCCTGCTTTACATTGACCTTCGATATGGCTGTGGCCTTATCGATTTTGCCACTGTCGAAGGCTTTAAGCTCCGCAGCCTTGATGGAGAATTCAACAGTGGAAGGGATTCCGCATTTCTCGCACGTTGTGAGCCTGACATTAACCACCAGCATTTCTTCGTCTTTGAGACTTTTTACTGTTCGGCCATAGTCGACTATGTTGCTCTTGATGTCCTTCTCGAAGGCGGGATAGAGTTCGATCACTTTCTTGTTTCGTTCTTCCTGGCTGAGGTTGTTGAGGCCCAGGGTAGGCATTGCATGTGTTTCGGGTCCTACGCGGTTGGAAGAATACACATTCATGTAGTATATGACACCGAAGTCTTTGAGTTGCTCAAAAGTGATGTAGTCTTCCGCAAAATATGTTTTGGAAAGGTCTGAACGGTAGAGCCTGCCAAATATGCTCGACAGTAACTCAAGGTCGGGCGCCACTTCGTCTACAGCTTCTGTGTTGACCACTTTGATTTTGGCCATCATTTGGTCGCGGCTTATTTTCCCTTGCTTGTACTGCGTCATGTCCGACTTCAGTGCTTCCACCGAGAGGTGTGTACGCTTGACGTTTTGTCCCGACCGGATGAGCACGCCCCACTTGCGACCGTAGTCGCCCTGGTTGGTTATAAGCACCTTTTCGTTGGCAGGAAGTTGGCTGAGCAGGTCGCCGTAGTCGGCGATAAATACTTTCACGGCTTCGATCACCCTTGTGTTTTGTGCCTGGTGCAGGCTGTCGGTATTGATTTCGACACGAGTCTTCAGTCTCATGTCGTCCTTTCTGGGCGCCTCAGCGCGGGTTGTGATCTGCACGTCGGCACCGTCGCGACTGGGGATTGTGTAGACGTAGGGTTCACGTTCGAAAGTAAATCCCTGCCCGATCACCATCGGTGAGCTGAAGTCCATCGGCAACCGGAAAGTCACACCGAAGCCCGGCTGATAGCTTCCGCTGATGTTCACAGGAAAGAACATGCGCTGCCCTTCGAATTGCTGTTTGATAAGCGTTGAAAGAATATTCTCCGCCACCTCTACGTCGCGCTGCATGCGCTCCTCATCTACTTTTTGTGCCTGCACGGCGGCCACTGCCGCCAGCAACATCATACCTATCAATATAGTAACACGCTTCATAGTCGTTAATAATTTTTAGTTGAATTGTCTAGTCTTGGATTGCTTGATATGATACTTGTAAGTATCTGCTCTGTTTCTTGTTTGAAAATATTTGTGTTTTGTTCCAGGTTCATCAGTCGCGTTTGCATGAGCACCAGGTCGTCGTTGCGTTGCTGCTGAAGGTACTTGGCAAAATCGACAAGCAGGTTTTCGATGTACTCTTTCTGCTGGGCCGATGTGAGCTGGAAGTAGTCGCGCACGACGGTCATATGCTCTGTTTGCAGTGAGGCAACATATTGTTGAATCTGCTGTTGAGACGCGAGTGACGCCTGGCGCACCAGTTGGTCTATTTTGCCGGAGTTGTCGGCAAGATTATTCTTAATGGAAGCATTAAGCTTGCGTTGGTTCTCATCCCACTGCGTTTGCATGCTTGCATTGTTGTTGGCGAGCGAAGAGGAGATCATCTCCTGCACTTCATTTTTCGTGAGCATGCCGGCAGGCTCGGGCTGGTCCACGACGGCGGGTGTTTCGACGCGCGGGCCGAAGCCGATCGTCATCGCGTTGTCGTGCATTTCTACCCGCAGGTCTATGATCCATCCAACCACCATTATCAGCAACACGGATGCTGCCAGGGTGACGATGGTGCGGAAGTAAGGCGAATGCCACAACCGGATTGCCTTATGTTCATCTAAAAAAATCGGCGGGGCGATCACTTCTTTGTCGTCGACGGTACGCATCATGGCACGCAGCCCCCTAAGTTGCTCCAGCTTCAATCTGGCTTCTTCATTTTCCAGAAGGAAGCGCTCCACATTTTCCTTCTCCACGCCTGTAAGCTCATCATAGAGATAAGCCATCAGGTCTGCATCATCCGGTTTAAAGCTCATAATTGATGGTATCTTTATTTATGTTTCTTTGTTCCAATAATTTCCGCAGTGCATCCAGTCCGTAATACATCCGTGACTTGGCTGTGTTTTCAGAGATGTTAAGCACTTCGGCTATTTCCCTGAACTTGAGTCCTTCGTATTCTTTCATGATCACTACTTCCCGTTGTTCCTGGTTCAGTTGACCGAGTACCTGCTGCAGGATGTCAGCGAGTTCCATTTGCTGATAGGTGCGTTCCGGGTTTTCGCCGCGGCGGGAAGACGATTCCCATGCGGGCGAGTTTTCACCATCGTGCACCAGCACCGAGTCAAACGGAATGGCGCGGTTATTCTTCATTTTGCGTGCTTCCTCGCGGCAGTGGTTCACGGCTATTTTATAAAGCCACGACTTGAACCGGGCCACGTCCTGGAGTGCGGCCAGGCTTCTGCACATCGAGATGAATGTCTTCTGCGAAACTTCCATGGCCAGGTCATGATCCTGAAAGAACTTATATGAGAAATTATAAATCCTTTTGTACCACAGTTGGACCAATCGTCCTTGTGCATTCTGATCGCCCTGCTTCGCGCGCTGGATGAGGGAATCCGAATGCATCATGGCAATATCCAGTAAAGTTTCTGCATGCATGTCGGTCAATGAAATTTGGCGAATCCGTGCCGTTTAAGGCTTTCTTGCCCTTCCTTCTGGATTTCTACATAAAGATGGTGATGTGTCACCAATAGTTTTAAACTGTTCCTGTTTTTTCCGCTGGTCAAAAAAAATGCCGGGAGTCACCCCGGCATTTTCGGTAAACAAACAAGGAGTCCAGGCAATTTTACTTGCCCAGGTTATCCAGTACTTCCATCACTTCACGCACGGCCTTGCGGCTTGCCTGCAGAAGTGCTTTTTTCATCGTTGTTGAGATCGAGTTCGATGATGCGCTCTATTCCGTTCTTACCCAGCACCACCGGAACACCAAGATAGCAATCTTTTATACCATATTCTCCATCGAGCTTCATGCAAACGGGAAAAACCCGGCGCTGATCTTTCACAATAGATTCCACCATCTGCGCTGCGGCCGAGCCAGGTGCGTACCAGGCGGAAGTGCCCATGAGTTTCACGAGTTCGCCACCGCCCACTTTCGTGCGCTCCAGTATGGCGTTCAATTTGTCCTTGTCGATCAGCTCCGTTACCGGGATACCGGCCACGGTCGTGTAACGCGGCAGGGGTACCATGGTGTCGCCGTGGCCGCCCATCAGCACGGCCTGAATGTCTTGGGGGACACCTGCAAGGCTTCCGCGAGGAAGGCGCGGTAGCGGGCGGTGTCGAGAATACCGGCCATACCCATGATG
>JAAURZ010000202.1 GCA_012031955.1 Bacteroidia bacterium | reverse complement strand
CACGCCGGGCGACAAACAGGTTTATCTGAACCAGATAGAGGTGAGCGTGACAAGACTGGAAACATTTATTGGCGAAATTCTGGACTACTCGAGAAAACAAGAGAATGGAACTGGAATTGGAACGCATACAGCTCAAAGAGCTTTGCTCCGAAATACTGGACAACCTGAAGTTCATGGATGAATTCGTCAATGTGAAAATACGGGTGGAGGTGAGAGACGACACGGCGGTCTACAACGACCGCATGCGGCTGAAAATTATTCTCAACAACCTCATCACCAATGCCATCAAGTTTCCGAAACAACTGCCAGGTCACGAGCCGATGATCGTGATATCCGCCTACAACGTAAACGAGGCTACTGTTATCTCCATTGAAGACAACGGTGAGGGTATTCGGCCACAGGTGTTAAGTAATATATTTGAAATGTTCTACCGTGGCAACGAGCGGTCCAAAGGTTCCGGCCTGGGATTGTATATTGCGAAAGAAACAGCCGAAAGGATCTCGGGCGAATCACAGTGGAGTCGGTATACGGCAAGGGAAGTATTTTCCGGCTCAAGTTAAGAAGCATCGTTCTCTAACAGCCAACTATGAAGTTACTGGTTCTACTATTGGTTATTTGCGCAAGCGGTTCCGCCGCCGGTCAAAAAAACGAGTACAAAGGCATGCCCTCCCTGGTGTGGCCCAAACTGTACGACATCACCTTTACAAAAGCAAAAGATGACTTGGGCGAATTTGACAAGCCCGTATTTTCAGCTTCCGCAAAATCGCTGGATGGCAAGTCGGTGATTCTGCCCGGTTATATGCTTCCATTTGAAGGTGGCGTAAAAGGCACACACTTCATGTTGTCGTCACTGCCGGTCAACGCATGCTTCTTCTGCGGCGTGGGCGGGCCCGAGTCCGTGGTGGAAGTGTTCTTGCAAGAGCCAATCACGTTCACAGAAAAACCAATTGAAATAAAAGGAACACTCAGGCTAAATGCCACCGATCCGGAAAAAATGATTTACGTACTCGAAAACGCAACCTTCGAGGGTACGGTGGATTTCTAGAAACACAATTCGAACAGCCGCACACGGTGATTGGCTATTCGGTTCGCAGCGCCCTGGCGGGATCTTCAGCGGCGGTTGCCATCGCCCGCAACCCGACTATAAGCCCGGCGGCAAGCAGCACTGCCATTGCACCCGCTATGAATACCAGCGGCGCCATCTCTATGCGGTATGCAAAGCCCTGGAGCCAGTTCTTTATCGCCCAGTAACCAACGGGCATAGCCACCACGTTGGACACCAGCACCAGCACCAACATGTCTTTAACCAGCAGATAGGAAAGCTGCCGGGAAGTGGCACCCAGAATTTTGCGTATGCCGATTTCCTTTCTGCGCTGAGCTGCGATGTAAGACGTAAGTCCGAAAATACCGAGACAGGCGATGAATACGGAAACGAACGAAAAAACGGAGAACAACTTACTTTGCACCTGCTCCTTGCGGTACAACTGATCTACATCGTCGTCGAGGAAGAACCAGTCCATGGGATATCCGGAGTCAAACCCGTTCCATACCTGTTCAATGCCGGCTACAACCCCGCGCGTATCGTCGTTCGACAACTTTACAGCGAGTTCTCTCCTGCTTCCATTCATCACGATCAAAGGTTCAATCTGATCATGAAGCGAGAGGAAGTGATAGTCTCCAACCACGCCTATTATTTCCTTGAATGTTTCGTCGAAGAATGAAGCACGAAGGCGCTTGCCTATGGCCTCCTGGGGAGTCCACCCCAGTTGACGTGCGGCGGTTTCATTGATCATGGCGGCACTTGCTTCGTCCGACGGATAGGCCTTTGAAAAAGCGCGGCCCGCCACCAGGTCGATGTTAAGCGTCTGCGTGAAGTCTTCATCCGTCCACAGCGTACGCATGCGCACCGGGTCCGGCGAGCCTTCCACGTCTACGCTTGTGGCGTCATGAAAACCTCCGGGGTGGCCGGTCATGAACGACGCACTCACCACACCTGCCTGGTTCAGCACCTGGTTTTTAAACACTTGTCGCTGTTCGCCCACCACACCGTTGTTGATGCTAATTATCATCACCTTTTCACGATCAAAACCAAGGTCTTTGTTGTGCATGTACTGCAATTGCCGGCCGATGAACAGCGTGGCGACGATCATGAATATGGAAATTCCAAATTGAAACACCACGAGGGCCTTGCGCACCAGCACGTAGCGCCACTCGCCTTTCACTTCGCCCTTAAGCACTTTTACTGCCTGGAATGTAGACAGCATGAGCGCAGGGTACGCGCCTGAGGCCAGGCTGATCACAACCCACAATGCAGCAAGAAACACCCACACGTATGTGTCGCTGAGAAAGCTCGACAGTTCGATGTGAAAAGCGCTGCCCAGTACCGGTATTGCCATTTGGGCGATCACCATGGCCAGCACGATAGAAATGCCGCAAAGCACAGCCGACTCTGACAGGAACTGGAGCGCAATTGCTTTCCGGGAAGACCCAAGTGTCTTGCGAATACCTACTTCCTTGGCACGCCTGGATGCCTGCGCCGTGGCCAGGTTCATGTAGTTGATGGCAGCCAGTAATACAAGCAAAATGCCGACGCTGGCGAAGATGGCTATGTACTTCTTGTCGCCATGTTTCACATTCGTCTCGAAGCGCGTGTCGGAATTGAAATAGATTTCCTGCAGGGGTTCAAGCACGAGATTCATCCTTGAACCGGTGCGTTTAAAATCCTCGCCGAAATACTTGTCCATGAATTCATCGAGGTGGTCGCCGAGATAGGCCACATTTTTCGCTTCGGGTATTTTCACGTAAGTGTACAGGCTGTTATTCCACCATTCATTGAACCAGTCTTCGTGCGTTACCAGTTGCAGCGACGACACAAGGTCGAATTGCAGGTGTGTATTGCCCGGCATGTCGTCCATCACGCCCGTTACCGTAAGATCGTACTGGTTGTCGAGGCGCAGTGTCTTTCCGACAGGATCCTGGTCTCCAAAGTATTTTCTCGCGAAGGCTTTTGTAAGCACCACGGCATTGGGGTTGGTCAGCACCGACCGGGGGTCGCCGTGTAAGAGGGGATAGCTGAAGAAACTGAAGAAGTTGCTGTCGGCCAACAACACACGATCTTCAATGAATGACTCATCGGCAATTTGCACCAGCGCGTCGGCGGGCATCGCGCGTGTGGCCTCGGTGATCTGACCCGGATAGTCTGTCACCAGCGCTTCCATAAAAGGTCCGGACGTAACGCCCACATGATAGGGAACGTTGTTCATTTGCGCTTCGCGCACCACGCGGTAAGTAACGTGGCCGTCGTTGTGAAACTGGTCGAAGGAATATTCGTGCCTGATGTACAGGTAAATCACCAGCGTGCAGGCGAGCCCTAAAGAGAGACCGGCCACGTTGATGAGTGTGAAGAATTTGCTGCGCAGTATAAACCGGGCAATTACTTTGAGAAAGTTCTGAATCATGGCACGCTTGGGTTGGTCACGCCTCCATAGATGCCAATCGGCATGCCAGAGTGCGGGCTTGCTTTCCTGTGGTAAATGCAAGGAAGCAACGCGACGGTTGCCCTAAATAGAACATTTCCGTCCGCCCGCGGTCACTCGCTACAATCCGTATTTATCGATCAGGTACACCAGCGCGGCCATTGCCGCGGCGCCGAGTTCGAGTTCGCGCTGGCTCACTTTGTCGAAAGTATCTTCACGCGTATGGTGGTAATTGAAGTAGCGTTGTGAGTCGGGCAGGTAGCCGAACAGCGCCACACCCTGTGGCGCCAGCGGTCCGATGTCGGCGCCGCCACCATCCATGCTAAAGTCTGTCAGTCCATAGGGCTCCAGCAGCGGCTTCCACGAGCGCACTTTGGCTTTCACGGCATCCGTCGCACCGATCGTGAATCCCCTCGGCGTAAATGCGCCACGGTCAGATTCGATGGCGGCGATATGTTTCTCTTTGTTTTGTTCGGCGAGTCTGGCGTATTCTATACCGCCGCGCAATCCATTCTCTTCATTCATAAACATTACGGCGCGGATGGTGCGCTTCGGTTTAATGCCCAGCGCTTTGAACAAGCGCAATACTTCAATGGCCTGCACACAACCGGCACCGTCGTCGTGCGCTCCTTGTGCCAGGTCCCACGAGTCGAGGTGGCCACCCACAACGATGATCTCGTCCGGGTACTCCGTGCCTTTTATTTCGCCCACCACATTGAACGACGGCGCGTCGGGCAATGTCTCGCAGTGTGTTTCAAGGAATACACTAAGGTCTTTCTCTTGCTGTAGTTGCGCGCTCAGCCATTCGGCATGACGTGTGGCGATGGCCACTGCGGGTATCTGCGCTACATTGGGTGCATAACGTAACCCACCCGTATGCGGATAATCTTCGAGCGTCGAACCCATAGAGCGCACAATCACGGCCACGGCGCCATACTTTGCTGCCTCCGAAGGCCCGGCTCCGCGCTGGTTTACTGCACCACCGTACGCAGCGAATGTATTGATCAGCGTAGGGTCCATCGGCCGGTTAAAGAACACGATCTTGCCCTGCACACCCTTGGCGCCAAGCTGCTTCAGTTGATCGAAGTCTTTCACTTCCACCACCTGGGCCTGCACGCCGGAGGCACCAGTGCCCACAGATCCGCCCAAGGCGCACACACTCAATTCTACATTTCCCTTTCGCCTGCTGAGCATGCGGGCAACTTCTTGCTGGCCGCGCACCCAGTGCGGCACCATTACAGGTTGCAAAAAGGTGGAGTCGGCAATATTTTCCAGCACATGACGGCTCCATTCCACACCGGCGGCCGCGCCGGGAGACCCGCTTAGTCGTGCGCCGACTTTGGTGGTCAGGTACTCCAGCATCTGGTACGATCGGCCTCTCGACAATGCCTCGTCGAACAGCGACTTGATGGCCGGCTCATCTTGCGCCTGAACATGAAAAATGGAAATAAGGAACACAAGGGTGAAAAGTATTTTGCGCATAATGCTATTCAATAAGTTTGGCTGATTTCAGAATGTATATGTGATGATCGGGGTTGTTCGAATTGAGTACAAGCATGCCTTCGATGCGAATCTGGCGTGTTACAAATTTGGTCCCTTCGTCAAACTCCACCTCCACTACCGTTTCCGGACCTGCCGCGCCACAGAAATAACAGAGACTGTAAGGCAGCGACGACAACATAAACTTGCTTTGGTCGCCAAGTTCCTGAATGGGTATCATATAGCCTCTAAGCTGTACACGTTTGCCGCCAAAGGTCTGGAGGTGTTTGCTGAACACCGGCACGTCTACTTCAAACCCCTGCGTATCCTTTTTCTTATCAAAGCGCACCTCGGCGAGTACGTTCCAGAAGTTTGCTTGTTGCGGCATTGTTGCACTCATCAATAGGGAGCAGATCAAGAAGATGCGCATCATGCCGGGCAAAGTAAAAAGAAATCAATTACTCCACCGCTCAATTTGACAGGCGGTAATGCGTTTCTGACCCCCTAAATATTCATCACAAACGTTTGAATTGAGTCGCCAAAGCGGGAATTTTGCAGAGAACAAAACACCGGCTATATGTCG
>JAAURZ010000201.1 GCA_012031955.1 Bacteroidia bacterium | reverse complement strand
GAAATAGGCGCCTACCAGTTCGCCGTACCAGGCCAGTCGTACTCGGTATCGGCCGCAGCATGAATGCCGACAAAGCCGCCACCGGCCTGCACCCAGCGGTTCATCTCCAGTTGCTCGGCTTCGCTCAGCACGTTGCCGGTGGTGCTCAGAAAATGATCACATTGTATTTCTGCAAAGTCTTTTCGTTGAACACGCCGGCATTTTCAGTGGTGTCTACCGAGAAGCCATGTTGCTTGCCGAGTTCGATGATGGCCTTCTTGCCTGCCGCAATAGACTCATGACGGAAGGAGGCCGTCTTGGAGAAGACGAGCACCTTTATGTCGCGCGTGTCGCGGGTAAACCAGAAATAAGCGGCTGCCAGCAGCACAACAATGGCGATGAGAACTTTGTAACGGGTTTTCATACAGAGATTGGTGTTGTTTGAGTCAAAGTGACTCAAATATAGTTTAAATTTGTGCCGGTGCAATATATTTGCCCTCTGATATGGTGGACAGGGTAAGGAAGTATGTAGAATCACTGGAAAAGGAGGCTATTCCGCAGCTTTCGGTGAATTGCGTAATATTCGGCTTTCACGAGCGCACGCTCCAGGTGATTGTGAACAAAATTTCGGTAGGGCAGAATGAGCTCACACTGCTGCCCGGCGGGTATGTGAAGCAAACGGAAGATCTGCCCGATGCTGTGGAAAGGATCGTGAAGGAAAGCACCGGCCTTACAAACATATTGTTCAAGCAATTTGCTGTGTTTGGAAAGGCGTCGCGGTCATTCGGAAAATCGCTCACCGACAGTCATGTACTCAACCCCGGGTTAGATCAGTCGATCGTTGAATGGTTGTCGAAACGTTTTGTCAGTATTTGCTACCTGGCGCTGGTAGACTACAGCAAGATCGAACTCAAGCCCACGCAGTTTCTTGAAGCCGCGCATTGGATGCCGACAAAGGAAGGAAAAAAGCTGGACATGGACCACGCCGATATTTTAGAAAGCGCGCGCGCGTCGCTGCTGAAGGAAATGCCTTATACGCCGATTGCCTCCAACCTGCTGCCTGCACGTTTTACGCTGCCGGAACTGCAGGCGCTTGTAGAATTTATTTTAGGAAGGAGTATAGACCGGCCCAACTTCAGGCGAAAAATTCTAAGCACCGGCATGATCGTGAAAGTGGGCGCCGAAAACTCAGGCAAACGCCGGCCGGCAGACTTGTATAAATTCAAGCACGGCAAGAAGACGAGTTTGATTGATGAGTTCAAGCTTGGATTCTAACAGCAAGCGGTAAGGTACTACCGCTTTTTTCTTAAACGCCGGTATCACGAAACAACTCTATCGAGGCTACAAAACCCGACATGGTTTTGTATTCGGCATCGCAGGGCAACTGGGTTTGCAAATTCTGGCGGAAGCCGGAAAACAATTCAACGCCCGTCCAGCGGTTAATGATGCGTGTGTAGCCAAGGCCGAGGTCGAGGTCGGTTCTTCTGAATTGGTGGTTGCCCACTTCGCTTACATAATAACTTCGGCTGCTGCCTTCTGCTTTGAGGTGGAAGATGTCGCGTGATGAAAGCG
The DNA here is from genome assembly GCA_012031955.1 of Bacteroidia bacterium. Next base: position 3,993 of record JAAURZ010000201.1, on the reverse strand, counting down.
AGTGACGCCAGGCAAGCTTGTAGGGAAGTGCTATCTCGACGCCATTCTTTTCGTTGATATTTTCATTCCAGATCACCACTGGCAAAAAGGGAATGCTCGTCATGTTGTTGCTGTACAGGAAGCCGAAGCCAGTCTCGCGTGTCAGTGATTTCTTTGTCATGTACACAGCCGACACCATGAAGTTAACCGGCGACGAGCGCAACGGCGAAGTTTCTACGGTGGCGCTTCGCGAAAGGCCCGTGCCGATCATGAGGCTGTGCGCTTCATTCAGTTGGTATACTGCTTTGATGTCGATACCGGCGGCGCGCAGGTTCCAGTGGCTTACACTATTGTGAGCTCGTTGTTGGGCAGTGACGTGAATTCGATTTGCTCGGCGCGATAGTAAGGTCCGACAGCGAGTTTGAATTTCTCTTTTAAGGCGAGTGGAATCCAAAGCTTGGCATAAATGTCTTCGAAGTCGACTTTATAGTGCTGGTTGTTGTACTGCAGCGAACGCCCCGGCGATGTAGAATGCTTGAACGTGATCCACTTCTGCGGCACCATGCCCTCCATTTTAGACTGGCACTTACCCGAATGGGCTACCATCAGGCAAGAGCAGGCGAATGTGATCAGGAAATGGCGACGCATACGATATTGGAATGTAAAGGTACATTTTTGGTCGGTCAATTTTAATAACCTGCTGGCTATTACCCATTCACGTAAGGTCAACGGGCTGAAAACATTATTTTTTTGCCCCCTTGGCGGCAATCCGGTATTGGGGAGGAATCGCCAGGTAGTTGCGGGAGTTCTGCTGCAAGCGAGCGCTGTTAAAAAGGTCCGTTTCTGGCCTGATTTGCCTCACTTTAAAAATTTATTCTCGCGATGCGTAGCTATTTAGCTTCATGTTTATATATTTGTAGCCAGATAGCTACAGATAGTAAACCAAATCTTTCAGGGTCAAGATATGAAAATGAGACGCGATCCATTTCAGGCAATAGCGGACCCCACCCGGAGGGCCATCCTCGTATTGCTTGCTTCGCAAACAATGAGTGCGGGAGCCATTGCCAACAACTTCGATGTGGCGCGGCCTACGATTTCGAAGCACATGCAGGTACTTACCGAATGTGAACTCATTCAAGCCAATCAAAAGGGTCGCGAGATTTTTTATGAACTGAAAGTAGACAACATGAAAAAGATTGACCAATGGCTGGAACAGTTCAGGAAGATATGGGAAGGCCGCTACAATCAGCTCGACAATTTATTATTAACCCTCAAAAAGAAGGAACAATGACAGCAACACAGAAACTTCAGTTTGATTTTCTTGTAGACAAGGAGAACAACACAATCACTGTAAAAAAAGAATTCGCGCCGGCCGTCAGTTGGTGTGGGATTGCCATACAAAAAGCGAGCTGCTCGACAAGTGGTTTGCCCCAAAACCCTTCACCACCAAAAACGAAAACCATGCAATTCAAGGAAGGTGGGCACTGGCTCTATGCAATGATAGACCCCGACGGAAAAGAATACTGGGCCCGCATGGACTATGTGAAAATAAAACCGATTGACGGCTATACGGCGCTCGATGGCTTTTGCCACGAAAACGGCGAGCTGAATCTTGACTTGCCGCGCGCCACATGGCAAGCCACTTTTACCGACATGAAAGAAAACACAATGGTGGTAACAGTGGTAAAGTATGAATCGCTGGAGTCGTTAGAGACGGTAATCAACATGGGCATGAAAGAAGGACTCACCAGCACGTTGGAAAGACTCGACGACTTGCTTTTGGAAATCAACAAGTAAGAAATACCGACAAACTTATTTCAAAGCATTCCCGGTAGTTTGCCGGGAATGCTTTTCTCAATATTATTTTTGCCAATGCAAACCGGTCGGCCACATTGTCCCAATTGATAACGTTGAAAAGATTATCCACAAATTCTCCACGCCGGTTGCGGTATTTCAAATAGTAGGAATGCTCCCATACGTCTATTACCAGCAGCGGGATAACGCCTCACTGTGTCAAGATTATTTTCATCCATGGCCTTGTGCACCATCTCTAGGTCTTTGTTGGCAGCCTTTACCGCGTCTCCATGATGGAAAGTGTAGTGCAGGTGCACGGTCTCTTCGCCCATCTCGGGCTCCAGGAAGTTTTCATTGTAGGGGAGGGGTTGCAACGCAAACTTTCCGTCTTTGTCGGTAAGTTTGTCCATTCCTGATTGTTGCAGGCTGTGCGCAAAAATACTATTCGCCGGCAGTATGCTGGCACCGCCCACAATGGCCGACGTTCTGATAAACTCTTTCCTGTTCATATCACAAGTTTTAAAATTATTCCTGTCAATGCCGCAAGCACGATGAGCAGCGGCTCCTGCAGTTTTCTAAATTTAAGCAAAGCAGCTGCCGTAACGAAAGCGATCATGACAGATGGCAGATCTACCAGCGTACGCTTGCCGAGCACCAGCACCGCGCCTGCGATGGCTCCGATGGCAGCCGCTGTAACACCATCGACAAATGCCCTGATGGCGGGATGCTTCCCATATTTTTTAAAGTACGGCGCAGGTAGCACCGTGAACAGGTAGCACGGCAAGAAAAGTGGGCGGCCGCGGCCACCACCGCGCCCCAGAAACCCGCTACCAGGTAGCCGATAAAGCCCACTGTAATTACTACGGGGCCGGGTGTGATCATGGCCACCGCCACGGCGTCGAGAAATTGTTGCTCATTGAGCCACTGGTATTCCTTAACAACGCCCCCATACAGGAACGGCACAATGGCGAGCCCACTGCCAAACACGAACGCGCCCGCTTTTGCAAAGAACCAGCCGATCTCCCAAAGCCTGCTGCCAGTTGTTGCAGGTTGCAATTGAGCTAGCACTACAGGTGCCAGGCTGTTGGCGGTTGCCAGCCACTTCGGCGGTGCCTTTACGAACCACACCAGCACACCGGCTGCGATGATCAGCCACACATACTCTTGTTCCAATGCAAATGTCGTTGCCGCCAGCACCACGAATATGAGCCATAAGAGCTTGTCAGTACCCATGCTCTTGCGTGTGAGCCGGTAGCTACCGGTCGCAATGATGCCGATCACGGCGGAGCCCACACCGTAGAACACGGCTTGCATCCAGGGTAGCCCGCCATAAGTAACGTAGGCGAAGCCGATACCCAGCACCATGAAAAAGGAAGGAAGTACAAACGCAATTCCCGCGAGCGTGGCGCCGATAATTTTGTAATGAACAAAGCCGAGGTAAATGGCCAGTTGCGCAGCGAGCGGGCCTGGCGCCAGTTGCGAAAGCGCAAGCCCTTGCTTGTAGTCGTCTTCGCTCACCCATTTCTTGTCCTCCACCAGGTCGCGATACATGTAGCCGACCAGTGCTACGGGTCCGCCAAATCCAATTGTGCCTAGTTTCAGAAATAAATTATCAGCGCCTTGAGCGAGTAAGAGGGTTGCCTATCGTGAATCATATCTTGTTCGCCCAGGAATGTTTTTCATCTTGCACATAACGCGCCCAACTGTACAGCGCGTCGTACAGCTTCATGCCGATTGCCAGTTGCTCATAGTCGTCTTTAAAATTGTATGATAGCCCTGCCGATATGGCCCAAAGCCCGGCTGCTTGCGGAGCCAGTTGAAAAGCGTCCGTGTCTGCCGCACGAACGATCACCGCCATCTGCAATACCGCCAGGTCGGTGATACGGTGTCTCTTCACGATGTAGTCGAATGTGCAATGGTCGCCCTCGTGTGAATACTCTGCGCCGGGAATGTCGTAGGGTATGGCATCGAGTTCGCGCGCTTTTTCAAACACCCTGTCTTTGGCGACATAAATGAACTCGGCCTCCTTGTCTACAAAGTTCTTGATGAGCCAGGGGCACGCAATGCGATCTATCTTGGGCCGGTCTCGGGTTATCCATTTCATAGCGAAGTGGTCATAAAGGTTTCCAAAATTGAATGATGTGCCGATGCCTTTGGCCAATGCTTTTTCATAAACAATAGCGGCTGCGGCCACGTCTTGCAATGCGGTGCCCGTGCTGT
>JAAURZ010000200.1 GCA_012031955.1 Bacteroidia bacterium | reverse complement strand
TGGCAATATCATGGCGCAAATGGCCAGCGCTCCGCAAAAGAAAATGAACCAGAGTTCTGTCGGTGTCTGTGCGGGAGAAATGACTGTAATGCCGTATGCGATAACTGTACCCGCCACCCCGGCGACGCCGGTGGCGATGTTCCATTTTTTGATCTCTCGCAGCACCAGTGGCGCCGAGATCAGGATGAGTCCGAAGAAGAACGACCAGATAAGAATAGGCTGGTGCTCCAGCAGGTACGTCACCATTTTGGCGAGTGTGAGTATGCTGGTGGCAATTCCGGCCAGCAGCGCAACCAGGAAATTGCCGTTCACTTTTTGCCAGAGTTCTTTTATGCGGAAGCGGAGCAGGAGTCTGATAGCGTCAAGATCGATGGCCTTGAGAGAGGCCAGCAATTCTTCGTAGATGCCTGTGATGAAGGCGACTGTTCCGCCCGACACACCGGGCACCACGTCAGCAGCACCCATCCCAATCCCCTTGAAGTAGAGCAGAATATAATCCTGTATTTTTCTCAAGTGTTGCTATTCAGCGTAAAACGGAGGCGTTTTGTTCCCCTTTTTTTCAATTCCCAGGAAATGCAAAAAAGTATCCCCCGGAGCCCTAAGCGAATAGTCTCCAACGGAATGACCTCGTTGGGCGCAATATTACCAAGATTTACGTTTGCACCAAGCAATTTTATGAACCAAACCTGTTGCGCCTTTTGAGGTGCTTCCCAGATGATTTTTTCGAAGGGTATCTTCGTAAGGATTTCCTGTACAAGCCCGGAGCGCACTTCGCCCGTCGACCTGAACAAACCTACGTTGCCGCTTTCGCGGGCTTCGCCGATCACTTTCCAGGCGCCGGCGTCCAGTTCTTTCTGCATCAATTCAATCCACTGATAGGGTGGAATAATCTTCTCGGCATCCTTGGAGCCTACCTCCGACAGCACGGTCACCTGTTCGGACAGCTTGCTGATGTAGTCGCATTTCTTGTCGTGATCGAGGTCTATGGAACCGTCCGATACTTCGGCGAACGACATGTCGTATTTTCCAGTGTTTTTCTGTAGTCGTCAAACTGGTCTCTAATGATGAATGCCTCGAACAACGTGCCTCCGAAATAGGTGGGTATGCCCGCGTCTTTGAACACCTTGAGTTTTTCTTTCAGATTGGGCGTGACGAAAGAAGTACCCCACCCCAGTTTTACAATGTCGATGTGTTCGGCGCAGGTCTCGACGAAGTCTTCCGCTTCTCGCACGCTCATGCCCTTATCCATAACCATAGTAAAACCATATTGCCTGGGCTTTTTGGTGCGCTCAGGCAAGTTCTTAAGCACATAGTTCATAATGTTAGCAATTGATTAGTGTGGCCGGTTGAAAAGGTCTGAGCTTTTTTATCCTGCAAAAGCAATCTGCAGGCGTCAGTCTTGTCGGCGACCATGTTAGTTAGCTGTTCTCTTTTCTAAATTGTTCGATGATTTTGAAGAGGGCTTTTTGAGTTTCGATCTTTGGAAAGAATTCATATAATGTTTGGTGACCATCAAAGTCCAAAATTAATGCATTTTCCAAATACACAAAGGCCTCCTTAAACCTACCCGCCTCGATGTGGTATACGGTCATGCGGTAAAGGAGCTCGGCGTCGTTGTTTGTGTCAGTGAATGCCTGATGAAGTACTTCTATGGCCTTTCCATAGTCACCCTGGTCGTAGTATATGAACGACCAATTCAGCCATATTTCTTTGTCGTTGGGATCAAGTTTGCTGGCCTCATCGTAAGCGTCGATGCTTGATATGGTGTTGCCCACTTTAAATTCTGCGTGCGCCACCGATTTCCAGTACTCGGCATTTTCGGTGTTAAGCTTCAGTGCCTTATTGTAGAAATTCAGTGCCTGGTACCATTTCTCCTGTTTCTCAAGGCAGGCTCCCGCACCGAACCAGGCTTCATCGAAGAGCGTATCGAGCTTGGTGGCTTTTTGAAAATATTTAAGTCCGAGTTCGTATTGTTCGAGGCTCTCGTAAGCCGCCCCTATGCAACAATATACTTCGGCGCTGGGTCCTTCTATGTCGATGGTCTTCTTGAATGAGTCGAGGGCTTTGGTGTATTGCTGCAGGTTCATATACGTGTTGCCTATGTTGAAATAGGCAGACGCAAATGTATCGTCGATCGTTACGGCATAGTCGTAGGCGTATAGCGCTTCCTCATATTTCTCCAGCTTGTTGTATACGATACCGAGGTTGTACCAGGCGGCAGCCGAATAGGGGTCTTCGTCAATAAACTTTTTGTAGTATTGAATGCTGCTTTCAAGCTGCCCGGTCACGTCGAGGCAATAGGCCAGCTCATAGAGCGCGCCTTCGTGGTTGATGTTCTCTTCCACGGCATTCTTGTAGGCGTCCACGGCCTTTTGGAAGTTTTCAATATTCTGGTAGGCGAGGCCGATGTTATAATACACCTCGTCTCTTTCTTCGGCAAACAGCAATGCCTGCTCGTAGCACTCTATAGCGTCCTGATAGTCGCCGCGCTGTGCGTATATGGCGCCCTTGGTCATGAAGATTTCGGCGTCGTGCGGCTGCAGGGCATTGGCCTTGTCGAGAAGCTCGATGGCATTGTCAAACTCTTCGAGGTTTGCCAGCACCTGGGCCTTTAATGCAATGAGTTCGGTGGAAAACGGATACTGGCCGATGGCCTGATTTGCGGCCACGAGGGCCTTGTTGTTTTTGCCTCTGAAGAGATAATACTCGATGATTTGTTCGTAGGTATCGAGATCAAAAAACTCGCTTGTCTTTTTCCGCTGATGGTCCTCAAATCGCTTTATCAACTCATTTTCCTCTTCCCGTTTGCGGTATTCTCTGGACATGTACTCTAAACGTTTTTCTAAAATAAGTAAAATCCCCGTAAAGCTACGAACAACCGGTCATATTTTGGCATCGGCTATCTTTTGGAATTCTTGAGTGCACCAATTTAGGGTGCTATCAATCGTTTTAAAGTCAAAATTGAGCGTTTTCCTTACCTTGGCATTGTCATAAAAAAACGAGGCCTGGGCCAGCCGGGCAGTTTCCCTGGTAATAAGCGGGTCGGTGCCAAAGAGACGGCTGCGCACGTGCTCGACGCGTGCCATCATACGCAACAGACCCGGGCTTACTTTCACAGACGGCGGCCGCTTATTGAACAGGTCGCCCACCATCTTGAAAAAATCCTGATATGTAATGGTTCCGGCATTGAGTATGAAGCGCTCGCCCGTTGCGTCGTGATTGAGGAACCGGGCTACCGCAACGGCCACGTCGCGCACATCTACATAGTTTAGCCGGCCGTCTATATAGAATCTGCGTTGCTCCCACACATACTTGAACACCCGCGCACTGCTGCGGTTCCACGCGGCCGGTGCGAGGATGAGCGATGGATTGAGGATGACTGCGTTGAGCCCCTCTTCGAAGCCGCGAAAGACTTCCAGTTCGGACTCATATTTCGATTCGGCATACGTGCTGTTGAGCGGACTTTTCAGCCACGTGTTGTTTTCGTTCACATATTCCTGGTTTTTTGCCGGCCCAGGGCAGCGATGGAACTGATATGAACAAAACGTTTTACGCCGCGGGCGAGGGCAACATCCACTACGTTGCGAGTACCAAGTACGTTGATGTCGTACATGGCGCGCGCATCGCGGGGATTGAAGGACACTTTCGCGGCGGCATGCACAATCCTGTCGACGCCGTCGAGTGCGTGTTCCACCGCCACGATGTCGCACACATCGGCTATGCGGCAGGTGATGTTTGGCCCGAGGTCGCGAAGTTCGGCGAGACTTTGCTCACTCCGCACCACCGCCACCACAGGCTCGTTTTGCCGACACCAGCTCGCGCACGATGAAATTGCCGAGCAGGCCGTTCGCTCCCGTTACCGCTATCATCAGATGCTGTGATTTAAGAGTGGCAAAGATAGGGCTTTTTGAAAGTACTTCATGCCCTGCGCGCTCTTCACAAGCTGCAGGTGCTGCTCATGGTGACAGTCGCTGCCAAGCAGGTGCACCCAGCCCCTGTCAATCATTTTTTGGGCGGTAAATTGCGCTCCCTTCGAGTAGTAGCCTGTAAGTGAGCTGATGTTGAGCTGGAACTGTACGCCCCGGTTCAAGAGGTCTTCCATCTTCGCCAGGTCGTTGTGCATGTATACGTAACGCTCTGGGTGCGCCAGCACGAGCTTGTAGCCTTTGGTGTGGGCTATGAAAATGAACTCCTTCAGGTTGAGCGGCTCCGTCATGAAGTTGGTTTCAAACAGCAGCAGGTTGTTTCCGAAAGTGAGCACTTTTTCACCGGACTCCACGCGTCTAAAAAAGTCTTCTTCGAGGTAGTATTCGGCTGCGGCTTGCAGGTCTATGTGTATGCTTTTCTCCGCAACCGCGCTGCGCACCGTGTGCAGTGCACCAAGGATGTCGTCGGACGTATTGCGGTAGGCGTCGCTCATCACGTGTGGCGTGGTGATGAGCTTCCGATAGCCAAGCGATCGGAAGGTGCTGATCAGCGCAAGGGATTCCTCCAGCGTCTTTACGCCGTCGTCGAGCCCGGGAAGCAGATGGGAGTGGACGTCCGTGGTAAGCGGTGCGGGAGTTGCTTTCTCTTTCTTGAACCAGTCAAACACTATCGTCTGAAAATTGATTTCACACCCTTCTTCCTCCGTTCGTCTTCGTAGTACCCGTAGCCATACTTTCCTTCTTCCGTTGCCGGCAGTGCATTTAGCACCGCTGTGATGGTTGTGAAGCCATTGAGCCTGATTATTCGTTTCAGGTTATTCACGAAATTCTTTTTCGAATAGTTGGCGCGGAAAATATAAATGCAAATGTCGGCCCGCTTCATCGCCATGATGCCATCCGTAACGATGCCAACGGGAGGGGTGTCTAGCAAAACGTAATCATACGTGTTGCTTAATTCGTCGAGCATCGTGGCGAACTCGCCGTTGAGCAACAACTCCGACGGATTGGGTGGGTGAGGTCCTGACTGAATGAAGTCAAATCCGGGCACTCTTGTTTGAATGAGACACTCCTGCCAGGTGTTTTTCCGGATCAGGATGGTGCTCACGCCCCGCGAGTTGTCGGCTGCGGTGTTGGGCAGTGCTGGCTTGGGTTTGCGCATATCGAGGTCCAGCAATATCACCTTCTTTTTCGACATCGCGATAATGCCGCCAAGGTTCATAGCCACGAATGATTTGCCTTCGCCTGAAACCGTAGACGAGATGGCAATCACTTTGCGCACCGAGCTGATATTGAAAAATCGAGGTTGGTGCGGAGTGTGCGCATCGCTTCACTCACCATCGACTTAGGGTGATCGCTGATGTGAAATTCATTGGACGAAACGTTGTACCGCGAAGCAGGTATCACACCGAGTACGGGCACGTCGAGTACTCGCTCGAGGTCGGCCAGGCCATAAGCGCGGTTCACGACCAGCTTTCCGTTCTGCGAGACGGCGCATACGCATCCAGGTGTAGCGGGCGTGGCCCAACTGAAGATCTTGTCTACCTCACTGGTCTTGTCCTGCGCGTAAGCGGCGCGCCGACAAGCAAGGTGGTGACCACGAACGATGCGAGAAGGAAGAAGCAACTATTTTTGCTG
>JAAURZ010000199.1 GCA_012031955.1 Bacteroidia bacterium | reverse complement strand
TTCCGGGCCAACTTGCCGCCGAGGGTATAAACAAATGCTGGAACCTGTCTCGCCTGCATCGGAAGTTTTTACTTTGCCAGACGTTCATCGGAGAACAACTCCCCGCTGCGCGCGGTGGCTACTACGATGTAGACGGTTATCCGCTGCGCAGGCAGGCGGCAGATTCGGTAGCAGCTCCGTATGGTTGTTACAGTGGCTACGCGAACTTCATAAAGCAAACCTTTTAGCTATGGAATACATCAAGGTAAACGACAATCACACGACAGGCGTCGCGCTCATAGAACTGAACAGACCCAAGGAACTCAATGCCCTTAACCTGCAGTTGATGGGCGAATTACGGGACACGCTGCAACGCCTGGACAAGGACGACAACGTGAGGGTCATCATCATCACCGGCAATGAACAAGCCTTTGCTGCCGGCGCCGACATAAAACAAATGGCCGACAAGTCAGCGGTCGACATGCTGTTGATCGATCAGTTTAGCACGTGGGATCAAATCCGCAAGACGAAAAAGCCCATCATAGCGGCCGTGTCGGGCTTCGCCCTGGGCGGCGGCTGCGAGTTGGCCATGACCTGCGACATGATCATTGCTTCGGAGACGGCCAGGTTCGGGCAACCTGAAATCAAGATCGGCGTAATGCCCGGCGCGGGTGGCACCCAAAGACTAACGCGGGCCATCGGCAAGGCCAAAGCAATGGAACTTGTTCTCACCGGCCGATTCATCAGCGCCGACGACGCTTTGTCATACGGGTTAATCAACAAAGTGGTACCGGTAGAAATGTACCTGCACGAAGCCACCACCCTCGCTGTCGAAATTGCACAGCAATCGCCAGTAGCGATTCAGTTGGCCAAAGAGGCTGTGAACCGGTCATTTGAAACTCACCTCGACGAAGGGCTAAGCTTCGAACGCAAAAATTTCTACCTCACGTTCGCGTCGGCCGATCAGAAGGAAGGCATGCAAGCTTTCATCGAAAAAAGGAAACCGGTATACACCGGCAAGTAGACCGCGTTACCGGATCGACAGACCCAGCCCCACGGACACTGTGCTGTATTCCTGCAGCGTGTAGTCGCCGTTCAGGTATATGGGGCCGAACTTGAGCCGGATACCGGCCGTAATCCTCGCGCTGCTGTTTTTGAATGTCATGCTCACGGGGTCGGTAAACTGAATATCGTTCGTTCCGCTGGGATCGTCGAAGATTACGTAGGTGCCCGTTACATCGGCGTCGGTCTTCACGGCATTGTATCCGATGCCACCATAAAATGTTACTACCGAAAACTTTTTGGAGATCAGCGCCTGAAACAGCCAGGCGCTCATATCCATCGACAACTGCTGCGGGCGTGTGTCGCCCCCCGAATCAAATTCACCGGACAGCCCGGCGGTGCCCGATATCTTGGTATACCCAATTAAAACAGACAGATCGAATGGCAGAAGCTTGATGCCGGGTATGTGTTGCTTCACATCGTGCATGATGCCGAAGCCAATCAGTTTGATTTTAGAGTCGCCAACCTTTTGTTCCGGCACCAGCCGGAATTTGATGTCGGTGTTTTTATAAATACCCACGCCGAGCTGAAACGTAGCCATGGGCACCGCGCTGGTCCCAATTTCCTTTTTAAGATCGAGCCCCGGGGGGCCCTCAAAGGAGTCCTGGCTGTCTACAACACCATCGCCGTTGATGTCGGCGTTCAGTTGGTACGTTGTTGTTTCGTCAGCTCCGATTACCGTAGGTGCCAACCCGTTGGGTGACGTGGAAGTAAAACCCGACACGGTCTGCAAGTTTAATGCCGATGGGTCGAAGAACCTTTTCGATGTGGGAACGAACACCGCATGAATGCCTACACCCAGGTCGAAACCCAGCGTCTTGTGCGCTTTCGCAGTATGATACCAGCCTCCGTTGAGTCCATAAGAGAATCCTTCGACAACCGGGTTGAGGTATGATTGCATCAACAACGACGCATCGGCTTTGCCGGCGTTCAGAAAGCGCGCGAGATCTTCTTGCGCCAGACAAACATTTGCTGTGAGAACTGAGATTAAAAAGCAAGAAGCGAGTAATTTCTTGAGGTGGTTGCTCATGGCTTGGGGGTAAGTGTCTTTGAACCCGAATTTATGCATTTTGCCACAACTTTTGTATTCGCCGAACGAAATAAATCAAACGAATGAGGCGAAGGTTTGTAATTTTGCGCCGATGAAGTTATTGTACCCGCTGTTCATGTATTTGATGAACGTAGGCATCCGGATCGCCTCACGCTTCTCGGACAAAGCGAAGAAGTTTGTTGACGGTCGTAAGGGCCTGATGAATCGAATTCAGAAAGAATTCGCCGGCAAAAATCAACCCGTGGTGTGGGTGCACTGCGCATCGCTCGGTGAGTTTGAGCAAGGCCGCCCGGTAATCGAGAGAATAAAAGCCGAGTATCCTGAAACAAAAATTCTCCTCACTTTCTTTTCGCCATCCGGGTATGAAGTACAAAAACGATTCGCGCTTGCGGACTTCGTATGTTACCTGCCTGTCGATTCGAAGCGCAACGCGCGACGGTTCGTGAGCATCGTGCGGCCGTCGCTGGTGATCTATGTGAAGTATGAATTCTGGTATTACTTTACCCGGGAAATCGCCCGCGCTAAAATTCCGCTCATTTGCATCTCTTCCATCTTCAGGAGCAGTCAGCCATTCTTTCAATCGTATGGAAATTTTTTCAGGGAGATTCTCTCCTTCTTTTCTTTTTTCTTTGTGCAGAACGATCAGTCGCTGAAGCTGCTTAAGTCAATTGGCCTCACCAACACGCAACGCGCGGGCGACACGCGTTTTGATCGCGTCAACCAGCTTTCGAAACAGGGCAATCACATTGCGATCGCCAAAGAATTCAAGGGCGACGATAAACTCATGGTCGTCGGCAGCTGCTGGCCGGAAGACGCCGAGGTGCTGATCCCCTTCATCAACGACCACTACTACCAGATGAAATTCATTATCGCGCCGCACGAAATCAAGCGCGAGTTTCTCGACGAACTGGAGGGAGGCCTGCATGTGAAAACCGTCCGTTACTCGCAGGCCCTCACAACGCCAAACCTCGATGCGTACCAGGTGCTCATAATCGACAACGTGGGCATGCTGTCGCGCTTGTACAGGTACGGCGAGTATGCATTTGTAGGCGGCGCTTTCGGGCGGGGTCTCCATAATATACTGGAAGCAGCCTGTTATGGCGTGCCGATTTTCTTCGGCAACAAACACTATGAAAAATTCCAGGAAGCGGTGGACCTCATCAATCGCGGCGGCGCCTTCGAAGTGGCAGACTACCCCGACCTGAAAGTCAAGTACGCCCTGATCAATGAGCCCCAGAGCTTTTTGCTCGCCTGCGAGGTTACCCGCCTGTATGTGGAAGAGAACCTGGGCGCCACGGAAAAAATCATGGCGTACTGCCGCAAATTCCTTGACGTATGAGAGGGCGAGTAATGAAATCGACCGGATCGTGGTACGAAGTGGACGGCGACGACGGCGTGCTCTACAATAGTCGGGTACGGGGTAAGTTGCGCCTCGAAGGAATCAAAGAATCGAACCCCGTGGCTGTCGGCGATATTGTCGAGTTTGACATTCTGAAGGACGAGGGCGCAATCACGGCCATCGTGCCGCGCACGAATCACATATTACGGCAGTCGGTTAAGAAGAAGGGGCATACACAGGTACTTGCTGCCAACGTAGACCAGGTAGCGGTGATTGCAACGCTGGCATTTCCGCGAACATCGCTAGGCTTTATCGACAGGGTGCTGGTGTCGGCAGAAGCATTCCGAATTCCGCAAATCATCCTGTTCAACAAACAGGATCTGCTCGACGACGATGCGCAACAGAGAGTGCGCGCGCTGTGCACCACCTACGAAGCCTTGTCTGTTAAGTGCGTGCGCATCTCCGCCATCAATGACGACCTGACGGAAGTCCGGTCGCTGCTGAGGCAAAAGGTGACGCTGCTTGCAGGCCACTCCGGAGTTGGCAAGTCAACATTGCTGAACCGGCTTTCACCTGATATAGCACAACGGATAGGCGACGTCTCAAATTTTACTGAAAAAGGCACGCACACCACCACCTTCGCGGAGATGTTTCGGCTCGACGACAACGCCTATATCATTGACACGCCTGGAATAAAAGAGTGGGGAATCGCCGATATGGCAAAGAAGAAATCTCCGACTACTTTCCTGAAATGCGCGAGCGCCGCCAGGACTGCAAGTTTGGCGCGCGGTGCCTGCACCTCAACGAGCCTAAGTGTGCCATTATCGACGATGTACAGAACAACCGCATCGCGCTGTCGCGATACGAAAGTTATGTGAGTATCGTATTGGGAGAAGACAACCGCAAGTGATGAATTACTTCGTAGACAACCAGGCCATCTCGTATGAGCACGTGGGCGAAACTCATTGGGGAAAGGACATAGTGCTGGTTGAGCAAGCCGACGACCTGACCATGAGCACACCATGGGCCGCCACCGGCTTCACCGTTGAAGACCTTTTTGAACCGGCTCTTTTCGACCAATTTCTCGCCGCCACAAAAAAACAGTTGCGGGCCCTTTGGCGTGCTGCCGGGTTGACGATTGACGATAGTTTCGAACTGACTCAATACCACCACGCCGCAAGCACACAGGAGGTGCACTTGAAAGCCGTTGACAAAACCAAGTTGCTGAGCACTGAAAATTTCCCGGTAGACATACGGTTGCTTGAGCAGCGAATCTCACAGATATGCGCTGTGCCACTCAAGGTGTTCAACCCTTTCGACAGGCAATCGGCCTTTCATTACCGTGTTGTTCGCCCACGGGCACAAGACAACAACCCACTGCACCGCGACGTATGGCTGGAAGACTACGACAACTGTATCAACCTGTACATCCCCATCGCGGGCAGCGACAAAAATTCGTCGTTGATACTTGGCCCAGGCACGCATCGCTGGCGTGAATCGGATATCGCCATAAGCAATGGTGGCGCGCTAATAAACGGACAGCGCTTCAACGTGCCAGCAGTAACCGACTGTAAGCGACCCTTGCACCTCGTGCGTCCCAATCCTGGTATGAACCAGGTTTTGATCTTCTCGCCCTATTTAATTCATGGCGGCGCGGCAAACCTAAATGCCGATGCCACCCGCATCTCCATTGAAGTGCGTTTGTGGCGTGTCTAGCTCTTGTAGCGCCAGCGATGATACGCATCGCGCAACGGCGCGAGGGGGAGAACGGGATATGCACGGCCAGGAACTGTCCGGCGTGGGAGCAGTTCATCGACATTCTCACGAAGCCGGACAACATTCCGATCGTGGGCATGCTCTTTCTGGTCCTCTTCTTCACGTGGATCGCTCTGAAGCAGGGTCTGCGGAACGACCGGTTGCTCGAAGAGGGGCGACTGGACGAGATTCTCGACGAAGCGCAGCGCTGACGCCCCCAGAGCGACCTGCCCCTCGGCCCGCCAGCCTACAGCACCTTGTTGAGTGGGTATTCGATGATGCCCACTGCTCCCGCGTTCCGAAGGTTCGGAATCAGGTCGCGCGCGGTCGTTTCATCGATCACGCTCTCGACCGACAGCCATTCCTCCCCGTGGAGCGCCGCGGTCGGGT
>JAAURZ010000198.1 GCA_012031955.1 Bacteroidia bacterium | reverse complement strand
AATCCGCAATCATAAATCAAGTGTCGCAAGATAGCCAAATTCCGGAATACGGCGGGCTACTTTGATCGGACTGTAAAGGTGATCACGCCCTTGCTTTCGCTAGGCAGGTTGGTGCCTGTGGGTGTGAACTCTATGTTGGAAATAAGCTGGCGAAATATCCTTTCCGCTTCTGCGCTAGGTCCTCGCCGCAACGTTTTTATTCCCGTGATGTCACCATTGCGGTCGACCACTACTTCAAATTCATACACACCATTAGAACCATCCGGCAAATTGTTGGGCTCACGAATGGGCGGCCACTCAAAGCCATCGAGCTTGATTTTTGAACCTCCATCGCCGCCGCCGGGCTTGCCGAATTGCGCCCTCGAGTCGAGGCTGCCCTGTGGATTGCCTTTGTCGCCCGCGGCATTGCGATCATCCCCCTGGCTACCAGACTCTCCGGATTTCGCCTCGTTCGACTGCGCATTTCCATCTGTCTTTGGTTTAAAAAGCGCGTCGTTATTCACCTTTGGTTTCACTTCCTCTTTCTTCGGCTCTTCCTTTTTTACCTCAGGTTTCTTCTCATCCGGTTTTTCAGCCGGCTTCGTTTCTTTTTTCTCCTCTTTTACAGACACGGGGCTTTCGACTTTAGAGGCTATCACCTCCTGGGTGGCTGCCGCTTCCGTGGGCTGAGGGTCGGCCTCCACTTCGGCCGGCTGCTCGGCCTCCTGTTGTGCGCTTTCCTGCGGCGCTTCAGGGCTTGTGCCCTGATCCCCTACCGGAGTCCGCGGTTGCACCTCACCGCTGCCAGCCTGGTCTGTTCCGAAATTCAGCTCAATGCCGTACTCTGGCAGCGGCGGATCGGGCGCGCGCCAGGCGATCACAATAAAAAGCAACAGCACGACGAGCGCTGTTACGCCAGCCGTGGTGAGCATGGCTATCCGTTGATTCTTTTTTTCTTGTTCGTGCTCGCTAGTCATGGCTAGTTTGGTTTTGTTGCAACCACCACCTTGGCCTCAAGTTTGGTAGCGATACCTGCCACATGAACGAGGTGCTCTGACGGCACGCTCTTGTCAATATGTAAAATAACCGATCCCTTTAGCCCGCCCAGCCTGCTTTTCAATTCTCCTTCCAGGGTGCCTTTTGTAACGCGCTTCTCATTCACGTAGTATTGCAGGTCGCGTGTGATGGTGACCGACACCTTTTGCACTTCTATGGTGCTCGCTGCACTGGTTGGTAAATTAACAGGCAGGCCCGACGGGGTCACGAACGACGATGTGAGCATGAAGAAGACCAGCAGCAGAAATATCAGGTCTGTCATGGACGCCATGTTGAAGCCAGCCTCTATTTTATTTTTTGAACTCAGTGCCATATATGTTGTCGTCTAGCGTGTAACACCAATGCTATGAGCGAGGTTCCTGTAACAGGTCGATGAAGTCGATGGAAGTGTATTCCATTTTATGAACTACTTTCTGTACCCTCGCCACTAGGAAATTGTACGCGAGGTAAGCCAATATACCCACAATGAGGCCGGCGACGGTGGTGATCATGGCGGTATAGATGCCGGATGACAGCAGTTTGGGGCTCACGGAACCTTCTTCCTGTGCTATCGCGATGAAGGCCTGAACCATTCCTATTACGGTACCCAAGAAACCGATCATGGGCGCGGCACCGGCAATGGTCGCCAGGGACGACAAGTTTTTCTCCAGCTTGAATATTTCAAGCTTGCCGATATTCTCGATGGATGCCTCGATGGTTTTAAGAGGGCTGCCGATTCTGGCTATCCCCTTTTCAATCATTCTTGCAATGGGCGAATCGTTCTGCGCGCACAGCATCCTGGCTGCATTCACGTCGCCGCGCAGCACCAGTTCTTTTACTTTTCCCATAAATGTCTGTGGGTCTGAATTGGCTTTGTTTATAGTCAGGTACCTTTCCACAAAAAGATACACCGCCAAAACAAACAACACGGCCAGGGGTATCATAATGGGGCCACCCTGCAGGGTTAGTTCCAGCACTGAGATGGGCTGGGTCGGGTCGGCAACAGAAACCGAATCAGCCGTTGAGATTTGAGCTAAGATCATGAGTCACAAAAAATTTAAAATAATGGTCTGTAAAAATATCGTCAAACCAGCAGTGTTAAGTAAAGACTCCTACTCCTTCATCAATACCGAATCACCCAAACGCCATCGCCATAGTCGCCTTTCATTTGATCGGCCAGACTTTGGGCGTCGTTATAGGTGTCACGGTCGGCTATGGCAAGTCGGTAAAATTTCACACCTCTGAATGGTGGAATCACTTTGGAGCTTACGCCTTTTCCCTTCAGGTCGTTGGCATAGTCAGTGATCAGATCGTCGTCGATGGAACTAGCTACAACTACGTAGTATCGGCCCGTCCGGTCAGACAAGAACTCTACCACGCCTTCCGCAGGCTTCGCGTTGGCTGCTGCTAATGAATCGGCCTTTCGTTGTTGCTCTTCGCTGATCAAACGCTGACGCTCTTCTTCTTCTCTCCTCTTCCTGGTATCCTCATCGCGCTTTGCTTGTTCCTGCCTTGCCTGCTCGGCCAGCTTCTCTTGCTTAGGCTGATAGAAACCAAAATACCAAACACCTGCGCCGACTACGGCCAGCAACAAAATAATAAGCAACATCTTAGGCCAAATGGGGCTTCGCTCCTCGGCCGGCGGTGTGTAAACGTATCGTTGTTCTTCTTCTACCATCTCTTCATGCGTTGGTTCATAGCTACTTTGCTCTGTTACCTCGCTGGGCTCGGAGTAGGAACTTGATTCGTATACAGGCTCCTTGGCTTGCTCCTCCTGTTTTTCTTCAACAGGTTCTTCACGCGTCAGGGGCTCGTATTCTATTTCAGGTAGACCAAACGCATCATCCGATTCGTTGATGTTCTCGTTAGGCTTGTCTTGATCCTGATTTTTTCTTTTTGCCATGCGTATCCTAGTTTATAATAGGTAAACTCTACAAAATTAAGCGAATTTTTGAGGCATGCAAACAATCAGTCGTTTCCTTAAAAGCTCCACATCAGTCCTCCAATCACTTGAAATCCTCTCACAGGATAGTTCAGGAATACCGGGTATTTGTTGGATGCGATGTTATTCAGTTGTACGAAGAAAGAGAGGCTTTGCGAGAACTTGTATTCCGTTCTGAAGTTCACGTCAAACGCACCATCAAGGGTCACAATCTTGTCGCTGGTAAAATCGTAAGCCTTCATGCCTCCCTGCGCGATCAGGTCCAATGAGAATAGCAACTTTGAGTAGAGGTCATAGGAAGCATTGGCGCTAAGCTTGTAAGTCGGTTTGTGCCAGGGCTCATCCAGTTGGTCTGTCAGGTATGAGTAGAGATCGCCGCGCAGCAGGAACTTCGCCTTTTCGGATTGTGCGTAGCTCAGCGCGGCAAAGAAGTTGGAGCGCTTGGTTGCCTTGTCGTCGTAAACGGTCTGGAACTTTGCCTGATCGGTGGAGTCGTTCAGGAAGAAATACATATTCTTGAGGCTTGCCAGCGATAACCCAGTGTGTACACCTACTTTGTTCCCGAGCCGCGCCTTGAGGCCCACTTCCAGGTCAAATTGCTTGTTGGTATGCGCGAGCGCACGTTGGGAGCCAGCCACCAGTTTTCCTGGCTCAGGTTTAATAATGATACCTTCTGCATGCCACCTGTGAGCGAAGCCACCACGTCGACAGACGGGCTGAGCGCATAGGATCCGTGTATGTCCGGATAAAGATGAAACGTCTTTGCTGTCGATCGTGTCGTTCTCGTAGGCGAAGTTGACGCCGGCCCTTATTCTTACACCATCCAAAGGAGTGAATGCATAACCTCCGTTCATTTGCAGCAGGTTTCTTCCTCGAGTCGCTACTTCCGAATCTTTTCTTGATATGTAGGCATAGTCGGCGGTGATCTCAATGGACTGGTCGTCTGATATCCTGTATGACGAACCAAAGGCAACGTCGATTTCCGTTTCTTTCGCGTCGTATTTGTCGGATAGGTAGCTGAAGTCGCCGCCCAACTTGTACGCGAACTTGGAATTGCGGGCATTCTCGATGGCACCGCCAAGTGTAAAGTGATTGAATGACTGCTTGATGGTATCGCGCGACACCTCCATTGGCTGCGGGTAGCCATAGAAATGTGTAGTTCGATTGTCGAATCCGAGATTGCCGCTGAGTGATATCTCGTTACTGAACGTTCTGCCGTAGAGACTGATGCCAGACGTGCCACTGCCGGAGTTCTTGCCGCCCACTGGTCCTTTGACCGAACTCTTCAACCAGGCGTGCGCCCCTACGAGCTTGTTGCGACTGCGCCCGCTGTTGATAAAACCTTCCAGGTAGGGAGACGCATAGTTGCCATAGCCCAGCAGGAGTGTTCCGCCGTACACGCTGGCCGACTCCGATTGCTTTAGTTTCAATGGCCGTATAAGTGGCCGTACTTCCGGCGTATTGAATACAAACGGCCTGAAGTCGTACGTCATTGCCGGCCTGATAGGCTCCGATGGTCGCGGTGGAATTTTCTCGAAGTTGCGCGTCGCTTTTGGTAGCTTGATTTCAAGTTGGTTAATGATCTCGACTTCCACATTCTCGAGCTTACCCTGGTCCTCCCAGGGTTCTTGCTTCTCCTGCGCTTTAGCAAGCAGCACACTGGCGCCTATGAGGGCGGTAGTTGCAAAAAAATACTTGATGATTTGGTCTGGTCTCATAAAGCTCGGATCACCGGTTATTATTTTCTACTGTGTCGGCAGGAGCAGGCTTCTTTTCCGTGGTCTCAATTTCAGCGAGCTTGCGCTTTGCCTGATCCTTGACGTGCTGGGCCGGAAAGTTGTCGATCAAAGATTGCAGTGTGCTCTTGGCCTGAAAGATTTCGCCCATCGCCACGAAGTTGTCGGCCATAAGGAGAAACGCCTTCCCTACCCACTCCTCGTAGGATGAAAAGTCGTTATACAGTTCAATCATGGTTTCAGTGCACTGTTTGTGCTGCTTGGTAAGAAAGAGAATTTCGCCCAGGCGATACTTTGCCTCTGCCCCGTATTCGTCGTGCGCGGTGTTCAACGTGTTGAGAAACTCATCCTTGGCCGTTTCATAGTCACCGCGGGCCATCGCCGCCTTGCCGAGATACAGGGTTGCTTTGTTCTGAGCATTCGCATTTACACTTGCCTTTTCGAGAATATTGTTGGCGTACAAATCGGCGGAGTCATATTTTCCGAGCAGGAAGAACGACTCCATCAAACCCGACCACGCATTGTAGAGATCTTTTTTGCCATTGGCCATGCGCTCAAGCTTGTGGAAATTGGGTATTGCCATTTCGTACCTGCCCTGCTTGAAGTCTATCTCAGCCACTCTGGCAACCGACTTGCTCACATAAGATTGACCGGACAACACTGCCAGCTCGCGATAGACCGGAAGCGCATTGTCGAAGTCGTTGAGTCGGTAATATGATTCGGCGAGGTAATACCTGGCCTCATTTACAAGCGCGCTCTGCGGATAGTTTTGAACAAAAGCGCCAAGGTTTTTCACAGCAGGCTGATACTGCTGATTGAAGTGCATATTGCGGCCCGCCTCGAACTCCAGTTGCTCCAATTCCTTGCTCTGCGGGTTGGACTTGCGCACGGAGGCAAGGTAGGTATCG
>JAAURZ010000197.1 GCA_012031955.1 Bacteroidia bacterium | reverse complement strand
GGCGGTCAGCAGTCCGATTAGGTTGGATCCTCTCCCGGCCGCGAATCGTCCATAATCGGTGTGCCCTTGTCCGGTGGGAATCGCCACCACATCCGGCCGTGTCCCGGGGTGGATCACCGCCGGCGCGGTGAGCTCTCCGGCCGAAGAGCTGACGCGGACCAGGTCATTGTCCCGAACGCCCAGCTGTGCCGCCAGCTGTTCGCCCAGTTCGACCAGTTCGGCACGGGCGTCATCGACCGGCTCGAACAGGAGAACACCGCATACCGGACCCGCGAACGCGGCGGCAGGATTTCGGTTCTCGCTCCGCAAGCGGAAATTCCGCGCCTCAGACTGGCGATCGCGCCGAAGACGGCGCGCCCGTCGGCGGCGAAACCGAGCATGCGCTGCTGATTGCCCGACTGACCTGCGGCTACATAGTCCTTGTTGAGTTGGCTGGCTTCCGCCGAACTCTCGAAACTCTTCGACATCGCCTGCACTTTTCTAACCAGTTCCATTTCCGACGAGCCTTTGATTTCAAAAAAACCGGTAGCAGCGTTGCCGTCCACATTAATTTCCACGTTGTCTTTGTATAAAATAATGTCCTGCACCTGGCGGTTATAGAAATTGATCTTGTAGTAGCCGGGCTCGCTTAATTTCAATTTTTTGGAAAAAGTATAATCAGGATTCAGGGTAACGGTGTCGCTCCATCCCAATCTGCCGCCTTTCACTTCCTGGATAGTGATGAGCCCCTGTTGCGGAAAACCCACCTTGCCGCTCAAAGTAACGGTCCATGTATCGCCCGTCTGTGCCGATGTGTCTTCGCTCGTCGCGGATGAGCAGAATGACAGGCCGAATGCAAGCACAAGCAAAGATGCCGCTGCATACCGGCGCGATTTTCTGGCTGATGTATTATCCCTTGGTGTTGTTCTCATGGTGCTTCCGTAAGTTTCTTGTTCAACAATTCGCTGGCGATTTTGGGGTCGGCCTTGCCCCTGCTTCGTTTCATTACTTCTCCCATAAACATACTCACAATTCCTTTCTTTCCCTTCCTGAATTCTTCGACCTTCAGCGGAAACTCTTTCAGTATCTCTTCTATCAACGCAGCAAGGCATCGTGATTACTCTCTTGCAGCAGGTTGTCGCGTTGCGCTACGGCCGTCGCCGTAGCGTCGGGGTGGGCAAGCAATTCGGGAAATATGCGCTGCGCCGCAATGGTATGGCTCACTTTTCCGGCATCAATTAAGTCAATCAGCTCCGCCAGCACAGCGGGTTTTACAGGAAAGGCATCGGCCGATAACCCGGTTTCATTGAGGTAAGACTTGACGCCACCCATAAGCCAGTTGGAAACTGCTTTGTAGTTGCGCGTATGTTCGCACACCTTTTCAAAGTAAGCAGCCATCTCTTTGGTGTCTGTGAGCACGCCGGCATCGTAAGGCGGCAACTGGTAATGGTCAACAAACCGGGCCATAAGTTGCCGCGGCAATGCCGGCATCGCGTCACGAATCCTATTGAGCCACGAATCATCCACGATCACGGGACTGAGGTCGGGGTCGGGAAAATAGCGATAGTCGTTCAGTTCCTCTTTGGTGCGCATGGCATGTGTTGTACCTGTGGATGCGTCGAACAATCGGGTTTCGGAAATGATCTCATTCCCCTTTTCGAGTTCTTCCATCTGTCGAAGCGCCTCCACGTCGATGGCACGCTGCACGTTGCGAATGGAATTCATGTTCTTGATCTCGACTTTGCGGCCAAGCGTGGTCTCGCCTTTCTTCATCACCGACACGTTGGCATCGCAACGCATGGATCCCTCCTCCATGTTTCCGTCACAAATGTCGAGGTAGCGAACCAGCTTGCGGAGTTCGGTGAGCATTGCGGCAGCCTCTTCCGACGAGCGCAGCGCAGGCTCCGTAACGATCTCGATGAGTGCCACCCCGGCGCGATTGAAGTCCACAAGGGAGTCGCTTTCCTGCGGCAGGTGCATCAGCTTTCCAGCATCTTCTTCAATATGAATTCTGTTGAGAGGAATTTGCTTCTCCGCTCCGCTGCGCAACACAATATCCACGTGGCCTCCCTTGCAGATGGGCGTGCGGTCTTGTGTGAGCTGGTAGCCTTTTGGCAAGTCGGGATAGAAATAATTTTTGCGATCGAAGATGTTGTAGCGCGAGATCGAACAGTTGCAGGCGATGCCCATTCTTATTGCGTACTCAAGGGCTTTACGGTTGAGCTTTGGCAACGTGCCGGGGTAGCCCAGCGTCACAATTCCGATATTGGTGTTGGGCTCCGCGCCAAAAGTCGTCGCGTCGGCAGCATAAATCTTGCTGGTGGTAAGCAACTGCGCGTGCACCTCCAGTCCGACCACCACCGTATATTTTTCGCGTAGCGCCTCAGGCATTTTGTTAAGCAATTAGCTTTCGGGCTTTCTCCAACACAGCCGGCAGACCGTCGAGGTACTTGCCCCCCGCGGTCGCGAAGAACGGTTGTCCGCCACCACCACCTTGAATTTCCTTGGCGAGTTCCTTCACCATGTTGCCTGCGTGAAACTTGTTCGACAGGGCCAGCTTTTCGCCAATCATCACGGCCACCTGGGGTTTGCTGTCGACATCGGCCGCCAGCACGAGCAGCAAGTCGTCGAATTGATTTCGCAGGCCGTACGCGATGT
Organism: Bacteroidia bacterium; assembly: GCA_012031955.1. The sequence goes on along the minus strand of JAAURZ010000197.1, from coordinate 2,964 downwards.
TCTTCAGTGCATCGGCGTTGGGCACCGACACCTGCTCAAGTATCAAATGATAGTCGTTTTCTTTCTTTGCCTTCAATACGAGCTGGTCCTTCAACCGGTTGGACTCCTCCTGCTGCAGGACCTCCAGCTTCTTCTCCAGCAAATGTTTTTCCTCGATCAGACTCTTTGTAGTCGACGCCAGGTCTTTCGGGTGCTTCATCATGCTTCTCACCTGGTCCAACAGTGCTATTTCTCCGTACACATATTGCTCGGCCGCTTCGGATGTGAGTGCTTCAATGCGTCGCACGCCGGCTGCCACCGAACTTTCGCTGACGATCTTGAACAAACCGATATTGCCGGTGGACTTCACGTGCGTGCCGCCGCAAAGTTCGACGGAGTAGGCGGGGTCAAACGTAATGACGCGGACAAAGTCGCCGTATTTTTCGCCAAAGAGCGCCATGGCACCCATACCTTTTGCTTTTTCAATTGCCACATTGCGCTTCTCGTCGAGCAAAATATTCTCGCGTATCTTTTGATTGACAAGGGTTTCGACCTTTTGAATCTCGTCCGGCGTCATGGCGGCAAAGTGTGAGAAGTCAAAACGCAGGAGCTTCTCGTTTACCAGTGAGCCTTTTTGTTCTACGTGCGTGCCCAACACCTGACGCAGCGCAGCGTGCAGCAGGTGCGTGGCGGAATGGTTGTCCATGGTGAGCAGGCGCTTATGCGCATTTACTTCGGCGCGGAAGGTGGCCTCCAAGTTCGTCGGTAGCTTTTCGGAGAAGTGAACAATCAGTTCATTTTCTTTTTTTGTATCCACAATGAAAATCCGTTCGCCGTTGCCTTCGATGAAACCGGTATCGCCTACCTGTCCGCCGCTTTCGGCGTAGAAGGGTGTTTTGTCGAATACGAGCTGATACAGTTCCTTGTTCTTCTGTTTGATTGCCCGGTATTTGATGATGCGTACATCGGCCGCGAGGTTATCGTAGCCGATAAATTCTGTTTTGGCATCGTCGCCCACGAGTATCCAGCGCCGGTTTCTTTTACCGCGTCGGCTTTCGAACGTGTTTTCTGGATTTTCATTTCCACTTTGAAACCGTCCTCATCCACGGAAAAGCCGCGCTCGCGTGCGATAAGTGAAGTGAGATCAAATGGAAAGCCGAATGTATCGTAAAGTTCAAAGGTCCACAGCGCCCGTTATTACCTTGGAATCGCCGGAATGTAATTGCATCGATTCGCTTCAGGCCCTTCTCGAGTGTACGAAGGAAGCTGGTTTCTTCTTCGAAAATCACTTTGCCCACGTATTCCTTCTGCGACTCGATCTCTGGGAATACCTCTTTCAACTGATTGCTGAGCACCGGCACAAGTTTGTGCATGAACGGCTCCTGAAATTGCAGGAATGTAAATCCATATCGCACGGCCCTGCGCAAGATGCGCCGGATCACATAGCCTGCGCCGGTGTTGGACGGAAGCTGCCCGTCTGCTATCGCGAAGGCCACTGCGCGCACGTGGTCGGCCATTACGCGCATGGCGATGTCGGTCTTTTCGTCTTCCTTGTATGGAACGCCGGCAGCGTCGGCGATGAAGTTGATCAGCGGAGAGAACACATCGGTGTCGTAGTTAGATGTCTTCCCTTGTATGGCCATGCACAATCGCTCGAAACCCATGCCGGTATCCACGTGCTGCGCGGGCAGTTTTTCCAGGGAGCCGTCAGCCTTGCGGTTGAATTCCATGAACACCAGGTTCCATATCTCTATAACCTGGGGATGGCTCATGTTGACAAGTTCTTTGCCGGGAAGTTTTTTCACCTCATCGTCCGGTCGCAAGTCAATGTGTATTTCGGAGCATGGGCCACACGGCCCCGTGTCTCCCATCTCCCAGAAGTTGTCTTTCTTAACACCGAACAAGATGCGCTCTTCGGCTATGATTGCCTTCCAATAATCATAAGCATCCTGGTCCACAGGCAGGTTGTCGGCCTTGTCGCCACCAAATACCGTTACGTACAACCTGTCTTTGGGAAGTTTATAGACGTCGGTAAGCAGTTCCCAGCCCCAGGCGATGGCCTCCTTTTTAAAGTAGTCGCCGAAAGACCAGTTGCCCAGCATCTCGAACATGGTGTGATGGTACGTGTCGATGCCCACCTCTTCGAGGTCGTTGTGTTTGCCGCTTACGCGAAGGCATTTCTGCGTGTCGGCAATCCGGTTGCGCCGGGGTTTGCCGTTGCCCAGGAAGTAGTCTTTGAACTGGACCATGCCGGAATTAGTGAAGAGCAGGGTTGGGTCGTTCTTCAGCACCAGTGGTGCTGAGGGAACGATTAAGTGGCCTTTTCCTTCAAAAAACGATAAAAAATTCTGCCTGATTGATCCGGAGTCCATTATAAAGTGACTTTTCTGATGACTTTTTTGCCTTCTGTTTTTTACTATATTGCCATGTCAAAATAAAGGCAAGCCACAAAAATACACGCTATTGAGCATTTTTAAAGTGTTTTCATGGGCAAATTGAAATATTACTACAACCCTGAAACCTGCCAATATGAGCGCGCCAAGTGGAAGATTAGAGATGTGCTAGGCTACTGTGCCGGGGTGATTGCGGTCGGGTGCTTCATGTTTGTTGGAATTGCAGCCGTTCACAACCGGCTAACCGACTCGCCGCTGGAGAAATCGTTGCGCAAGGAAAATCGCGCCTTCGCGCGTCACAAAGACCTCCTTACCTCACAAATTGAAGAAGTAGAACTGGTGCTTGCCACCCTCGCAGAAAAGGACCGCGAACTTTACAAGAAGCTGTTTGACGAGGAGGCAATGGCCGGCGACCGCCAGCGCGTTGACCGCGACCAGTTGCTTCACGCAACACCCACCGGTTTTAGAAAGAATGCACGCGAACTTGCCGACAAGTCCGATCAACTCAAGGCACAGTCTGCTCAGTCAAGACAGGTTTTTGGGGCCGAACTCCATATTACAAAAGAGGACATACTCGCACTTCGCAACGTGC
>JAAURZ010000196.1 GCA_012031955.1 Bacteroidia bacterium | reverse complement strand
AATCGGCGAAGAAGGCAGCAAAGCCGGTAGCTAAGAAAGCAGGCAAGAAAGCTGCGGCAAGAAAGGTGACTAAGAAAAAGTCGGTGAAGCGCCGCAAGTAGACAGCTTCTTTTAAGGATTCGATGAAAGAGGCTGAAATTTCAGCCTCTTTCTGTTTTTGTAAAAACATCAAATGCAACACCTATGAAACAGCAACACCTCACCCCAAAACGATCACTCACTAAAGAGACGGAGTCGCTGCTCAATAAGCAGATCATGATGGAAGGTAAGTCGTCGGCAGCCTATTTGTCGATGGCCTCGTGGTGCGAAACCCAGGGGTATGATGTGTCGTCGGGTTTCCTTTACAATCATTCGGAAGAAGAACGGCGTCACATGCTCAAGTTGTTCCGCTATGTGAACGCAGCGGGTGGACACGCGCTTCAACCCGAGATCAGCAAACTCAAACACAGTTTCAAGAACCTGCGAGAAGTGTTTGAAAACGTGTTGCATCACGAACTCGAAGTAACCAAGTCGATCAACCAGATTGTCGATCACTGTTTTTCCATCAAGGATTTCGCGACGTTCAATTTTCTGCAGTGGTACGTGATGGAGCAGCGCGAAGAAGAGACACTTGCGCGGCGTGCCGTCGAATTGTTCGACTTGATTGGCGAGGAAGGCGTTGGCCTTTGGATGATCGATCAGGAAATCGGGAAACTGGAGGCCTATGCCAGCAAAGTGTCGGGCAGGCCTTCGCCGGAACATTAACGCGCTACGCCCTCGCGCAGGATGGTCCGGAATTCGTTCAGGATCATCGCAGTCGCTCCCCACACCACCTCGCCGTCGATCTCAAAGTGTGGGGCTCTCATCTGGAACATGCCGGCCGCAACGATTTCTTTTACGAGTACCGCCGACTCGCTTACCAACTCAGCGACATTCCCTTCGAGAATGCGCGCCACCTCCCTTTTGTCCGGCACATATTTCGGCACCTGGTGCATCACAGCCACCACGGGAGTAACGAGAAAATTGCTCGGAATTACGAAGAACTCACTCAGGCTTCCAAGCACGGTAAGCTGGCTACCCCGTATCCCAATTTCCTCCTCGCCTTCTCTAAGGGCAGTATCGATTACCGTCTCCCCTGCCTCGGCCTTTCCTCCGGGCAGCGAGATTTGCCCGCTGTGTGCCCCTGTGTAGTCAGGGCGCTTGATAAGGGGGAAATGGACCACCCCATTTAGGTCATAGAGGGCGATCAAAACACTCCCGCGTTTAGGGGGAATTTTATGCTGAAAGTCGGGAATCAGACGTCCGACAGGTATTGCCCGCATGGCTTCGTGTGCGGCGGCGCCAGGCAGTGGCGCAGCCAGACGCTGGCTCAAAAAGTCACACAATTCGCTGAACATCAACTCTTTCAAAATCAAGCTTCGGTATAAATAGATCAAAATTTTTCAGTCGGCAAAGATTACGGAAGGTTATAGCGATATCCCCCAACTAGTCCGAATCATATTTTACAAGTCAGATATTCTCCTAACTTTCGTTAGTTATCCATTTTAACAATCAGTTAACAAAACCTTAACTACTATGGTAAAATTCTACAGAGTAACATGCCAAATCCTTTTTTTGTGTGCTTCACAACAGGATTGGCATTTGCCCAGGACTACACCGTCCAGGGTAAAGTGACCGACGCGCGCACAGGCGAGTCAATTGCTGGCGTCAATGTAGTGATAAAAGGTACCACCCAAGGTACCATCACCGACGTGAATGGCGCTTTCACGATCAGCGTTACCAGCAGTCCTGAAACGCTGGTCCTTTCATTCATCGGTTATCGAAGTTCGGAAGTCCAGGTAACAAACTCAACGTCGTCCATTTCGGTAACGATGGAAGAAGACATCACCAGCCTCGAAGAAGTAGTGGTGTCGGGTCTGGCAACAACAGTGAAGCGCTCCAACCTGGCCAACGCCATTGTGAGTGTTGACGCCAATGAGTTGATGGGCACCACCAACCCTCAAACGCTCGACTACGCACTGTACGGCAAGGTAACGGGCGTGAACATGAACGCCAACGGCGGCGCTCCCGGTGGCGGTGTTAACGTGCAGTTCCGCGGCATCTCGACGCTGGGAGCTGGTTCATCGCAGCCGCTTTACATGTCGACGGCGTGTACATCAACAACACGTCCGTGCGAACGGGTCGCACCGAAGTGAGTGGTGCCGGCGCCGGTACGAGCACAAACAACCAGGACGACGGCGCTAACCGGATAGCTGATTTGAACCCCGACGACATCGAGCGCGTGGAAATTTTGAAAGGACCTTCGGCGGCGGCAATCTATGGGACGCGCGCCAACGCGGGTGTAATCATCATCACCACAAAACGCGGACAACAGGGCAAGACGAAAGTGAGTTTCAACCAGGATATCGGTATCGCAAAGGGTCAGAACCTCAAATGGTACGACACCTGGGATGAGGACAAGATCAACGCCTACTTCTCTCCCGCCGCCGCTCCCGGCGAACTGGCTGCCTTCAATCAAGCGAAGTCGGAAGGACGACTTACCGACTGGGAAGATGAACTCTACGGTGAAACAGGTGTGCTCGTGAACTCACAGATAAGCGTGACAGGTGGCTCCGATAAAACTTCCTTCTATGTCTCGGGCGGCCTGCAGGACAGGATGGTATTATCAAAAACACTGGCTTCAAACGGTATTCCCTCCGCGCCAACATCGACCACAAAGTCTCTGATAAAATAAAACTATCCCTGAACACCGCTTATACAAAGACGGACAATGACAGAGGTTTCACTGGTAACCAAAACAATACGGGAGGCAGCTTGGGTTACGCAATCGCCTACACTAAATCGTACGCAAATCTCTTCCCCGACGAAAACGGCCAACTACCCCGACAACCCGTACTTCAACGACAACCCGCTGGCTATTCGCGACCTGGCCACCAACAACCTGCAGGTAAACAGGTTTATCGCGGCCGCCGCGTTGAATGTCGACCTGCTGCGCAAGGGTAACACCTATCTCAAATTTGTCCTCAATGGCGGTGTCGATTACATGAGTGGCAACTCGTTGGTACACTTCCCCGAAATACTGCAGCATCAGCGGGCAGGTGCCAACCCTGGCGACCTGACAGCAGGAAGTCAGGATGATCTGAATGCCAACATCCAGGGATTTCTGATCATGAACAATTCAGTGGGCAAAACCAATTTCACTACGCAGGTCGGTGCTGTGAGGCTCGACCAAAATTCTGAGTACGAACTTGTGCGTGGCAGGGGCTTGTCAGGCGGGCAACAGAATCTTCGTTATGCGGCGGTTGTCTCTGTGCTGTCAGAGCTTGATCAGACAATAAGAGATGTGGGCATCTATGCGCAGGAAGAAATCAACTACGACGACAAGATCATCGGAACGTTGGGCATTCGCGCCGACAAGTCGACGCTCAATCTGGACCAGGACAAGTTCTATAGCTTTTACAAAGGGAGCCTGGCGGCCAACATTCACAATTTTTCATTCTTCAATGTATCCGGAATCGATCAGCTCAAAGCACGCATAGCATTCGGCCAGTCGGGTGGTCTGCCTACTTTTGGCAACACTTTCCTTTCGTTGCAGCCCCAGGTAATCGGAGGTTCGGTAGGTGCGCAGGTGACTACGCGGTCTGTGGCGCCAGATCTTAAACCGGAAACAGCCAACGAACTCGAGTTTGGTATCGACGCGGGGTTCTTCGGCAATCGCCTCTCGCTTGAAGCCACTTACTACATCAAGACCGTGAATGATCTTATCCTCGACTTTCAACCCGCGGAATCAACCGGCATCACGGCCATTGCGACCAACGCAGCCGACCTGCAGAACAAGGGTATTGAACTCGCGCTCGGCGGCACGCCTGTGAACACCGGAAACTTCTCCTGGTTCTCGAAGGTGTCGTGGTGGCGCAACCGGTCTGAGATCACGAGCATGGCCATCCCGACATTTACCGAAGGCGGGTTTGGCCCCGACCTCGGCACTTACCTGCTTGCGGAAGGATACTCACCCACCACCATCGTGGGCAATCCTACTTCGGCAGATGTGCCCGGTGGATTCAGCGTGATTGGCGACCGCCAGGCTGACTTCGATATGACGTTCCTAAACACACTTACGTTCCTCAAGAATTTCGAGTTCTCATGCCTCGTGCACTGGAAACAGGGCGGCGACAACATCAACCTTTCGGCGCTGCTGTGGGATGACGGCGGAACTACCACAGGATGGAACAACGACAGTGACGGCGACGGCCTGCCGAATGGGCTTGACCGCCTTTTGCAGTGGGCGGTGGACGGCGAAACAAAAGCCTATATTGAAGACGCGACCTACTGGAAATTGCGTGAAGTAGGGTTGTATTACAACGTTCCCAAGTCCGTCACCAGTTCGGTACTGGGCGGGGCCATCAACCGGTTGAAGGTTGGTTTTTCAGCCAACAACATCCTGCTGTCGACTAAGTACGGAAGCTACGATCCGGAAGTATCCAATTTTGGATCACAGCCGGTGAATACCAACGTGGAGGTGACGCCCTACCCAAGCGCCCGCCGCTACTTCTTCCACCTCACAGTTGATTTCTAGCCATTTCAAATTCAAGAAAAAATGAAACGACATAATATGAAAATCAAATTCCTGGTCGCGCTGCTTTGTGCTACGGCATTTTCGTGTCAGATTGATGAAGTGCTCGACCCGAACAACCCCTCCCTGCAAGGTGTGCTCGTGAATGCGTCCAAGGCAGAACTGCAAGGACTCGTAACCGGCCTCGAAGCCCGTCACAGAGAATACTTTAAAAATGCAACCGAGATGTTTGGAAGTTTTTCCAGGGAGGTTGCTCCGTTCTTCGCTTCAGATCCGCGGTTCTTCTCCGACTGGCTCGGGCAAAGTGGACCTGAAACATACCCCGACTTCTTCGCTGCCGCAGGTACTTATCTTTCGCCATACACTGCTGTGAAGCAGGCCAACATTTTGATCGAGTCCGTTCAAAACACCGACGCACTTACAACAGCGGAAGCAGCCGGCTATCTGGGTTTTGCAAAACGATCAAAGCCTATCAATTAATGTGGCCGCTTGTGCAGCAATATCAAAATGGCATCCGTACCGACGTGGCCGATATCTACAACCCGGGCCCCTTCCAGGACTTCGATGCCGCGCTGCAATCCATTCGTGCATTGCTGGACGAAGCGAAAGGTGATCTTGAAAATGCCGGCAGTTCGTTCGACTTCTCTATCAAGATGGGGTTCGGATCGCCCGCGGATATGATTGAAGTGAACCGCGCTATTGCGGCGCGTGCCGCCCTTTATGCCGAAGACTACACTGGCGCTCTCAATGCGCTCAATGAGTCGTTCATCGACTTCAACGTCGACGACACAGAAGGTGGCAGGGCCAGAATGAACATCGGTCCCGTTCACGTGTATGGAAACGACCCCGACATAAATAATCCATTGTTCTATCAGCGCAACGCCGCCACCAACACCATTCTCATTGTGCATCCGGCCATGATCGAAGACATGCTTCCCGGCGACGCGCGGGGCGACAAGTTCTTCGAACGCAACACACCTGTAACAAGCGGCAGTTTCCCCTACCTTGGCGAGTACCAGGATAACCGCCTGGGCCACCAACACAACTTCGATCACGTTCATCCGCA
>JAAURZ010000195.1 GCA_012031955.1 Bacteroidia bacterium | reverse complement strand
ACGAGATGAACTGGAGCATGGCCATCTGCGCTGGTGGCGTCTTGCATCGCCACACGATCCGGGGAAAAGTTCACGTACGATTTTCCCCTGCCAAAATTCTCCGCCGGCTGATCCGAGTGGAGATGGGAGTACAGAATCTTTTCTGAGAGGGTGAGCGGTTTGTTGGTGGCCTTGCGCGCTTTGGCGATGCGGGCGGGCATGTTCTTGTACACCGCCTTGATCATGTCTAAATCAAATACCATAAGACTTAATTTTGAGATTTAAAGCTACTAATTTTTTCATTCCATGTAAGCCATGGAAGTTGTTCGGAGCGATTTGAGCCAAAGAAATAAAAAAACCGAGGCTATTTCAGGAACGTATTTTTTCAAGGAGAACGTTCAACGTCCGGGTTTCATCTTCCGAGAGATTGTTGAGCAGCGAGTCGAGCTGCGCCACGTCGTTTTCCATTTTGGTGAGCAGGGCGAGTCCGCTTTCGGTAATTGTAACCTGTACGGCGCGTTTATCGCTCTCGCAATGCTCGCGGGTGAGGAATCCTTTCACACGCAGGCGCTCTACGATGCGGGAAGCGTCGGACATTTTGTCGAGCATGCGCTCCTTGATCAGGTTGACAGACGCGTGACCGGGATACTGACCGCGCAAGATGCGCAACACGTTAAACTGCTGGCGGGTCACCTCATAGTTCTTGAACATGTCGTTCATCTGGCTCACAACGTGGTTGTTGGTATACAGCAGGTTGAGCAGCGCTTTCTGGTGTTCACTCCGGAACTCGCGCTGTTGTATATCCTTTTCCAATGACATATGAGGGGCTGTTCGTAAAGCCGACCGGGCAAATTAATGATAATAAAAATGCGAACAAATGCCCAAAAAGGAGGGTCAATGTAGGTTTTTAACCGATTTCGAAAGATTTCGGCGGTGCTACTTGCTGTTGATGTAGTTGAGAAATTCCTTTTTCGTGTTCTCGTCGTTGAATTTGCCGCTGAAGTAGGCAGTGCCTGTGCGGCTATTGGTGTCGCCTACACCCCTGGAAGCCACGCACATGTGGTTGGCGTCGATCACCACCCCTACGTCGGCCGTCTTCAGCACCCGTTGCATCTCCCTTCCTATCTGTACTGTGAGCCGCTCCTGTACCTGCGGCCGCTTGGAGAAGTACTGCACAATGCGGTTGATCTTCGAAAGGCCGATTACTTGCCTGCGGAAAAATACGCGACATGCGCGGTGCCATAAATGGGTACAAAGTGATGCTCGCAGTGCGAATAAAAAGTAATGTCCTTTTCAACCAGCATCTGGTCATAATTGTATTTGTTGTCGAACAGGCGAGCGTGCGGCCGGTTTTTCGGATTGAGACCGCTGAAAACTTCCTTCACGTACATCTTGGCCACCCTGTGCGGCGTGCCATTGAGACTGTCGTCGGAAAGGTCGAGCCCGAGTATGTGCATTATTTCCCGGAAGTGCTTTTCTATGCGAACGATCTTTTCGTCGTCATCCATGTCGAACGCATCCTGTCTTAAGGGAGTCTCCTCGGCAGAAGCCACGTGGTCGTCGTCAAACTCATCCGGCGCAACCGGGTCAACCGGCTGGATATTCAACGAAATTTCTTTCTGTCTCATAGAGCGTAATTTTAATGTCGAGATGGCTGTCGATGCTGTCCCTCAACAGCGTCCAGATGACAACGGCGATGTTTTCAGCGGTCGGATTGAGGTTGCTAAATAGTTCGGTGTCGAGGTTCAGGTTTCTATGGTCGAATCGTGCGAGCACCTTGGCCTTTATCAGGTCGCTCAGCACTTTCATATCCATCACATAACCGGTGTCAGCGTTGGGTTCGCCCGTCACGCTCACAATCAACTCATAGTTGTGGCCATGAAAATTAGGGTTACTACACTTCCCAAATACCTCGGCGTTTTTCGCGTCCGACCAGGCGGGATTAAACAAGCGATGGGCGGCGTTGAAATGCTCCTTGCGGGAAACCTTAATCTTCATTCCCCAAATTAACAGGATAATTGGTAAAAGGTTCCCTTTTATTGCCGATCACGTCACCGGCAGGTCAGAAATTTGACTTCGACAGTTCATGCGCCTTGAAAATGGCTACGTTGATTCCGAAACTTAGTTCGTGGGTGGTGAACCGCGCCCCTACGGATTTATTGGTGGGCATCTCAAATACGTATCCGAAGCGATAGTCCCTCCCGATGCGGCTCTGTAGAATAATGCCGTATGTGTTCAGGTTGCGCGTGAGCACGCCGGCAGAGAACGTATCGTCGAACAACAGCGATGCGTTTGCGTCTACAGATAAGGGAGCACCCTGCACCGCCCTCATCAGCATCGATGGTTTGAATTTTATTTTCGGGGAAAAGTAAATGAGATAGCCCGCCGAGAGGTAATAGTGCTGCACATAGACGTCATTCTGAAACTCATTGAAGGTGCTGTATATCTTCAGCATCTGCGGCACCGAAAGACCAATAAAGAAACGGTCGTTGTGCAGAATGGCGCCGGCGCCAATGCTTGGCTTCGTCACATTTTGATTTTGCGAAAAAGCGGGGTCGGTCGGATCGTACGTATTGAGCGCATCGTTGTCGGTTTTGAAATTCACAAACCCAGCCTGCAAGCCGAGCGACAATGTGGCCTTGCCGGTCGAAATGCGATAGGCGTACGTCGCATAAGTTTCGGTGTTGGTTGCGTTGCCGCTGCGGTCGCTTACAAACAACACACCGATGCCCATGCGGTTTGCCGTCATCGCGGTGTGCGCCGAGGCGCTGATTGTGTTGGGGCTGCCTTCAAACCCGGACCACTGCCGGCGATAAGAGACATTTGCGTTGAAGTCTTTGGTAAGCCCCGAATATGCCGGGTTTATCATCAGCGGGTTATTCAGGTACTGCGCGTGGAGTGGATCGACCTGTGCCAGCCCTGGCACCGCGAAGCATAAACTCAGGACCGTCACTTGCAAAAACTGTTTCATACCGGTTATTGCTTAAGTGCCAAATACCCTGTGAGTGCCGAGCGCCCGTCGCCGACTTCGATCTTGTAGTAGTATGTACCCGTTGGCAACTCCTTGCCATGGTCGCTGAGGCCTTCAAAGCGCCGCCTGGCGTCGTCGTTGTCATAGTTGCTGGTATGATAAACAACGTCGCCCCATCTGTTGTAGATGTACACACGGTTGCCGATATCCGGAGGCAGGTTGAATATGCGCATGAACTTGTTGTCGCCGCTACTGGTGGGCGACACAGCGTTGAAGACGATGACGTCGCCGCTCACATCCACGTTGATGCTGAGTGATTGTTCCGTGCAGGCGCCAAGCAAATCGCACGCCCTGAGCGTCAACTCGTCGGTGCCCTTGTAAGTAATGCCCCGATATTCCACCAGCAGTTCGTAAGCCGGCGTAATGGTTGCCTTTGCCTGGCTTTTCGGCTGGCTCACGACCGCAGCCGACGAAAGATCGAGGTTGTTGTTCGGGTCGGATATGAATGACTCCAGCGCTATCGAGACCTCCCTCAGCGGTTCGTTGTTGGTCGTTCGCAGGGCAATGGTCGGGGGCTCAATCGTGGGTGGTTCGTTACAAGTGACCTGAACCGTACCGGTGTACTTGCCGCTGCCAAGGCTTGTCAGGTGTTCGCTCTCCGATGTGTATCCATTCGGCCCCGTCCATTGTATGGTGTAAGGGTAGCCGCCTGTATTGACGGTGATTTTTATTTCGCCGTTTGGGGCAGAGCAACTGCCGTTGTTCAGCACCTGGTTGACTGTGACCGCTATCGCCGGTACCGATGCATCGGGTATTACCACAGGATCGGCTCCTTGGTACGACCGCGACACAACGCAGCCTGTACCATCGTCGATGAGTGTGAATCCGTACTTGCCGGGCGCCAGACCCGTAAGTGCCAACGTGGACGGAAGTACGTCTTTGCCGTTGGACCAGGTGACTCGATACGGACCCGTGCCGGCAGGAGTCAACGTAATTGCACCGGAATATGGGGCGCTGCAGTTGTCGTTGGGTATAACCTCCAGTTGGTAGGCCGGGGGTTGAGTGGTTTCAGGCACGCTCACCGATGTGTAGGCGGTGCAGCCAGATACGTTGTCGACCACATAAATGCTGTAGTCACCTCCGCGCACGTTTTGCAGATCCTGGGTGTAGCTTACATAGGCGCCGAGTGCAGCGTTGTACCAGTAGTAGGCATAAGATCCTGAGCCGCCGCTCACTGCGAGATCGACCCCGCCATTGGGGGTCTTGCACGAGGAATTGGGGGTGACCTGAACCAGAGATGTGGCAAGACTGTTTTGTGACTTCACCGAAACCGACTTCTGAATGGAGCAGCCACGCGTAATGTCTGTCACTTTCAGTACATAAGTGGCTGACTTCAGGGCGGACAGGTTCCTTGTGGTTACGATGCTGTTGTCAGGAAAAGTCCACTCGTAGGTAAAGTTGCCAGACCCGCCAGTCATGGTGACGGTGATAGTACCGTTGGGCGTAATGCAACTTGTGTTTAACGTTGCCGCCACGCCAATGGAAAGATCGGAGGCCACTTCGTAATATTGTTGCCCGGCACAACCAAGCACCTGGTCTGTTACTCTAAGAAAGTAAAAGCCAGGGAGGAGGTTTTGCGGATCTTGGGAAGTGGAGACTTGCGTACCAGATTGGTTGGTCCAGTTGTAAGTGTAAGCACCGGAACCACCCGACACACCAATATCAATATTGCCATCTGCCGACGTGCAGGTGGACGCCTTCTTGATTTGGTTCAGGGTGATACTTAATGCGCACTGACATGAGGTCGTGTTCGACACATCGACCTCAATAGTTTTCGTCTTGGTTTGTCCAAGACACGGCGCCATTCCAACAAGTACCCAACTATAGACAACTAGCAGGTAATGTCTTAGGCTCAAGGCTTAGTTCAACTATGGAATTCGAATATATGCATTAAAGTAATTATTCAAAATTAATTCTATGTTAAATTGAAAAAGAGCTATTTACACTGATTGATTTAAAGCTTTAATACACCATTTTAGACCCTTCTGAATCAGTTCACATGCACCACGACGTAGAAATCATCATACTGCTTTTGGCCGTAGTGACGGCCCTGGCGGAGGTTACAGATCGAATACGGATACCCTATCCAATCCTGCTGGTCTTCGCCGGCATTGCGATCGGTTTGGTTCCGGGGTTACCCGAGGTATCGCTCAACCCGGAGACTGTGTTCCTTATTTTCCTGCCCCCGATTCTTTATGCCGCGGCCTTGGACAACGTCGTCATGACACCGCACATGTCCGGCTGGACATCAGGGACAGTGCTGAGGCGCCAACAGACGATGGCCGACAACATCACCCGACTGGCCACAGGGCGGCCATTGATCAACGTTCTCAAGCCCCCTTCCAACTGACCCACTCAAACCGACGGAGACAAAGCGATGATGAAACTTTCCAGACGCGCACTGACCTGCACCGCCGCCGCCGCAGCGCTGGCCTGCCTCGCGCCCGCGGCCTTCGCCGCCAAGTTCAACTTGAAGCTCGGCCACGCCGTCAACACCACGGACGGTCAGCACGCCGCCGCGGTGAAGATGGCCGAGCTGGTCAAGGAGCGCACCAAGGGCGATGTCGAGATCACGATCTTCCCGGCCAACCAGCTCGGCAACGACGCG
>JAAURZ010000194.1 GCA_012031955.1 Bacteroidia bacterium | reverse complement strand
AGGATTTGCACGACAACAAGTACGATGCGCTTAGGAAAGAAGGCGAGTCACTGATAAGTAAAATGAAAGCGTGGGACGAGGACATGGTGCAACGCAAATCCAAAGCGTATGACGATGTTGAAAACTACCCGAACAAATTCACAGCTAACTACCTGTTTGTAATCAACCAGACAGAGAGCGATATACCCAGCGTAAACAAGCCTGCACGCGACCGCGCGGCGGAGCTCGATGCTGAATGGAAAACGCTGGAAGCCCGGGCGCGACAACTGATGGATATGGATATACCCGCGCTCAACAAGAAAATGTGGGAGGCAGGCATTGGAGCAGTGCGCGTTGAAAACACGGGCAAATAGCCATGAAGTTCTTAATCAAAAAATTCAATAAACGCTTTCTTCTCGATGTACGACCATAAGAAGCATCCATTGCATTCATGCCTGCCCGTTACCCTGGCATCGGCGTGCATGTTCTTCATTTTTTCCTCAACGGACCGGAGAAGTAATCTGGCGACATTGGTTCCGCATTCGATTTACTATTCGCTAAATTGAGACGCCGATAATGGCATAACCAAAGAGTGACCAGCTGATGCTTATACGAATGATGACTTGCGTGTGTGCGGTGCTATGTTTCCTGTTCACATCATGCGACCTGAAGCAAGAACAACGAAAGCCGGATGTTCCCATCGATCATGTACCCGAGTGGTCGAAGACAGCCATCTGGTACCAGATTTTTGTGGAAAGGTTTAGTAACGGAGATACAGGCAACGACCCCACTCGCAACGACATCGCAGGATCATATCCCGGTTATTATCCTGATAGTTGGGCCATCACGCCGTGGACGCAGGACTGGTACAAGCCCGACCGGTATTTCGACGAGTTGGAAGACACCGTCGACTGGTATGGCGGCAAAATAGAACGCTTCGAACAGAAACTTCAACTCCGTCGATATGGCGGCGACCTGCAGGGAGTACTCAATAAAATAGACTATCTCGATTCTCTGGGAATCACCGCGGTGTATTTCAACCCGCTTAACGACGCGCCTTCGCTGCATAAGTACGACCCTCGGCATTGGCGCCACATAGACCGGAACTTCGGCCCGTCGCCGAAAGAAGACGTAGCCTTGATGGCCACTGAAGTGCCCGACAACCCTGGCACGTGGAAGATGACAGGTGCCGACGAAATGTTTGTGGAGGTGATCAAAGCGTTGCACGACAAGGGTATTAAAGTGATCATGGATTATTCGTGGAATCACACGGGGCTTGGCTTCTGGGCCGTGGAAGACATACGCAAGCAGGGCGCCGCATCCCGCTACGTGAACTGGTACTGGGTGAAAAGGTTCGATGACCCCAACACACTGGCCGATGAGTTGGAGATGAAAGGTTGGTTCGGCGTAAAGGACTTGCCCGAAATAAAAGAAACTGTTTTGCACGAAGGCGGAAAAATACAAGCGTACGAAGGCAACTTGTATGACAGTATGGTGAAGCAACATATATTCCACGTGTCGCGACGATGGCTTGACCCCAACGGCGACGGAAACCCGGAAGACGGCGTCGATGGCTTCAGGCTTGATGTGGCTGCCGAAATAGGCCTTGGCTTCTGGCGCGAATACAGACACATGGTGCGAGGCATAAATCCTGATGCATACCTGGTGGGAGAGGTGTGGTGGGAGGAGTGGCCCGACCACTTGCTTGATCCCGAACCATTCCTTAAAGGAGATGTTTTTGACGCAGTGATGAACTATCGCTGGTATCGCGCGGCGCGCCACCTGTTCGCAGCGGCGCCCGACACCTTGAATGTGTCGGCGTTTGTCGAGGAACTCAATCGGCTCAATTCGAATTTGAGAGTCGATAATACGCAGGCGATGATGAACGTGATGTCGTCGCACGATGCGCCACGTGCGCTAACGTCGCTGTTCAACAAAAACAAATACAAGTACAATTCGAAACCGCTGCCCGGAAATTCCTACAAGATTAACAAGCCGGATGAAGAGACCTATCAAACGCTCAGGCTGCTGCTGGCCCATCAATTCACGTATGTGGGTGCACCCCACATTTGGGGTGGTGATGAAATGGGCATGTGGGGCGCCGATGATCCCGACAACCGGAAGCCCTTGATCTGGCCTGATATGACATTCGAGCAGGAATCCGTTCATCCGCTGGGAGAAGCGCGCCCCATCGATGAAGTGAAGTTTAATGAAGACCTTTTCAATTATTACCGCAAACTTATACAGATAAGACGCGACCATACCGAGCTGGCACATGGCAACATCGAATTCAGTATCGTAGACGACGCACGCAAACTTTTCGGTTATCGTCGCTTCTTTAACGACCATGAGGTGATCGCCGTGTTTAACTTGAGCAACAGTGTGCAGCAATTGAGCCTGGCCGTATCGTCCGAATCGAACTACATGAATTTGATAACCGGAACGCTTGGCCGGCCACTCGATGGATTTCTGGTGGTGGAACTTAAGCCGCGAAGCGCAATGCTGCTGGCGCCGCAAGAAGAAGATGCGACTCAATGATGGGGCAACGTGATCGTAAAAGTCGAGCCCCTGTTTAACTCGCTGGAAAGCTGCACCGTGCCGCGCAGCTTTTCGACCGACCGCTTCAAAATGTACAGGCCGAGGCCCGAGCCGGTTGCCTGCTTATTGGCCCGGTAAAACAGTTCAAAGATTTTATCGCGGTGCTCCTCCGCTATTCCGTTGCCGTTGTCTTCCACTTCTATAACCAACTGTTGATTGTGTGAGCGCACCGCTATTCGCACCACCGGCGTATGCGGGTGCCCATACTTGACGGCATTTTCAACCAGGTTTTGCACAATGGCTGTCATAAGCGCCCACTCGGAATGGAAATCGGAACCTACGCGGATGTCTCTTTCGAAGCTGACCTTCTCGAAGTTCGGCACCGCATTAAGCGACGCGATACAATCGGCAACCAACTTGGTGAAATCGATTTTCTCATAAAATGGACGCTCGTTGTTCAGGCGCGTCAAATCGGAAAGGCTGTTGACGATCGCATTCAGTCTTTTCGTTTGCTGCAGTTGCATACCGAAATACTCCTTCGCTTTCGCGTCGTTAACTTCCGCTTTTGCAAGCGACGCCAGGCCAATGAGCGACGCGATGGGACCCTTTAAATCGTGCGAGATGCGGTAGAAGAAAGCATCAAGTTCTGTGTTCTTGTCTTCAATAATTTTGGTTTGCAGTTGGTTTGTTTCCAGCATCGCCTGCAGTTCGGTATTCGCTGCCACAAGTTGCTCAGTCCGTTCTGCCACTTTCGATTCAAGCTGCTCATTGGTTTGGCGCTGCAGATCGATCACTTGTTGCTGCGCCTGTTCCTTCTCGCGTTTCAGACGGCGATAGCGGTCGGCAAGCGCAAAGGCGATAATCACCGTTTCAAGTGTCGCGCCAATCTCCACAAAATGGGTAGTCCAGAAGTTAAAATCGAAAAACCCGCTGTTCCTGAGCGTGAGCAACAGCCCGCCGACAAAGTAAATGGCCCAGGCGGCTATAAAGTATGTAGCCGTTGGGTTACCCCGCAGCCGGCACACAATGCCACAGGTGATATATATGAGTATAGACACCGTGATCAGGTTGTTGCCCGCGGAAGACATGGCGCCGGTAGCCACCAGCAGCATGGCGACCGGCCCGAGCAAGATCAGCGACAGCAGTAGGTAATACATTACCTTGCTGTACTTTTTCACCTGCAAGAAGTAGATGGCAAACAGGGCGATCATGACGGCCAAAGGACCGAGCGGCATGCGGCCCGCATAAAAATTGAGCATTGGATGTTCGGGCCACAAAAACTTTCCGCCATACCCCGACGCGCCGAGAAAAATAGCGATCGTGCAAATGATGGTTCCAACATAAAGCAGGTAGACGATGTGTCGTAAGCTTGAGTACAGGAACAAGTTGAAAAAGAACATGGCCGCAAGAATGCCGAAGAAGAGACCATAGCCTACGTCTTCCAGCCTCGTCTTTTCATAAAAGTATTCCCGCTCCAACACGTAAACAGGAAATGTCTTTGGACTGCTGCCTGTGATTTGTATGTAGCAAGTCGCTTCTCCGTTGTTGTTGAACACCAGCGGAAAAACGTGACTGGTATGCGGCAAAGGCCGCACAGATTGTTTTCGATAGTAGCCGGCCTGAAGGTGTTGCCAACTGCTATCGGGCAGCAGTTGGTAAAAGTCTACATATTCCAGGAAGGGCGCCGGGATGTCGACATACCAGACCTTCTGTGGGTCGGGATTGCGGACTTTAAACTTCAACCAGATAGGGGCCGCGAGGTAGCCGAAAACAAGATCGCCCTTAACGAAGAATCTTGACTGCGCGTGCGTCTCCAGTATTTGGCTGAATGACAGACCGCCTGTTGTATCGATTAAAACCTGTATTTGATCGTCGAGCCTGTTGCTGGCCGACGAGAGCGTCGAGGGAATTTGTCCAATGGAAGGGAAAGCAACGACAAGAAAAACAAAACACAACCAGACTGGTGCCCGCATACCCATATTCTACATGCAATATGTTCAAATTTCGGGTATTGGCAAGCGAATTCTACGTTGTCGGCGGTTGTGTTTCCACGGAAGTGTAAGTGCGAAACGATGAGTTGCGCAGGCCCTGACACCTTGGTTAATAACAAGTCTACCTGGCGATTGCTGTAGCAAGTTGCCCGCTTCGTTTTGGCTTTTGAAACAGTAGACTAGAGGGTCGCTTCACGCTGCCAATCCTTCGCCGGTAGCACGGGCAATGACGTCCTGGTTAATATTGTACACCGGAATATTGAGCAATTCAGCAATCAATTTGTCCTGCGTAAGGTCTCCTTTGTCATCGAGGCGGGCAGGATGTGTATGAACTTGTCCAATCACCTGGTAACTGCGGCCTTCAAATGTAACCACCATTTTGTCGCGGTCGAACGGCAGGTAGTTATTGTAAGACACGCCACCCTTGCCAGGATGAAACCGGTTAGACATATAGGGGTACACAGTGTTCCCGTTTTTGTCGACAATGGGGCCGTCCCACGGTTGCACGATAATGCCTTCGGTTGTAATCCATGCAGCCGTTTCGCGAATCGCATTCGGCTTCCATCGGTTTCTTGCGTTGGGGTCGCATTTTTCAAAGCTGTGGTTCCACATGAATTCAAAAGCTTTTGAGGCTTGGGAGATCGGGAAGAATTTTCCCTTGAAGTGATGACAATCGATGGAGTCGGTTTCGATGGTGGCCACCATATTTGAGGCGACGTGCATTTCCGAGTATCTGGTTGATAATGTCCATACACCGAGGGCCAGCATGCCGCTGATAAACAGCAGGCGCGGGATAGTCTTGAGGATGAGGTATTTTTCATAAGTCTTTGAGTTTTTTCATCCGCGTTATCAAAGAACTTGCCATAGCCTGCAATATTTTGGTTTTCAATTGATTAGACGACAAATGTTTGCCCGTGCCGCATAACGGGTAGGTTGCGAACAGCCTCCGGGCGCTGCGCTTGTTGCGTGGTTATCGGCTTGTGGGGCCAGTACCTTAGTGTGCAGAGCATGTCGGTAGAAATTGGGTTGAATAAGCGCGTGCCTTTCCGTACCTTTTCCATCATCGGCCAACCCTCTGTTATGGAAATAAAAGTGAATGGAAAAAACTCATGA
>JAAURZ010000193.1 GCA_012031955.1 Bacteroidia bacterium | reverse complement strand
ATGAAAATCGGCTTTTTTCCTTGTAATAATAGCTGGCCTCAATACCAAAGCCCGCATTCACATTGGTAACGAAACAGTTCGCCATAGAGGGGCTGAAACTGTACAAAGAGCTTGTTTACGGAGTAGGGCTCGTCGTAAATCTCTTCGTAGGTCACCGCAGTTTTGTCTTTGCGTTCACCCTGCGCAAAAAGGTCAGCGGCAAGCACTGAAAACGCAGCCAGAAGGAGAAAAAATCGGTATTTCATTTGTTAAAAATTGATTTTTTACGGACACACGGAGTAGCCAGGCCTGTTGTCATTTCGCTGGGCGAGTAATTATGCATGGCTATTTCATACATTAAAAAATTGGGTCCAGGAGGAGGAATACCCAGGGCTGCCTGCCGGACTATCCAGTAAAAATAACAAATATCCCGTGAAAAATAGAAGCCTTAAACAGCTCACCTCCAAACAGATGTAATACTTTGGCCGAAAAGTGACTTAAAACCGGCGTTATGAGCGCGATTTTTTGAGCGCTTCCAGTTCCTTTATAAGCCGTTCGCGCTCGGCAAGCTTCTGCTTGATATCTGCCTCGTTGCGTTTCCTGTCGGTAATGTCTTCAAACATACCCAGCACAGCAACCACTTGTCCGGCCTGGCTCACAATCGGCACTTTGCTTGTCATTACCCACGTTTCTTCGCCGTCGCTGTTTATGTTTACTTCTTCGATATTGAGCTTTGCCTTGCGGCTCTTCATTACTTCGAGGTCGTCTTTCCGGTATACCTCGGCCTGCGCGCTCCAGGGCATGTCGAAGTCGGTGTGCCCAACGATCTCGCGCGGCGAGCGGAGACCGGCGATGTCGGAAAAAATCTTGTTGCATCCCTGGAAGCGCAACTCGCTGTCTTTCCAGAATATGGCGCGCGGAATATTGTCGACGATCGCCTGCAGTGTGTCTTGCGAATCGCGCAATACCTTCTCCTGGTCGCGCAGCATCTCAGCCTGCTTTTGCGATT
Source organism: Bacteroidia bacterium (assembly GCA_012031955.1). The sequence goes on along the minus strand of JAAURZ010000193.1, from coordinate 4,641 downwards.
GATCAAGTTCTCTTTCGAGCACGGCTTGTTTGCGTCGCATTTCTTCCTGCGTCGCCTCCAGTTCTTCCATGTTTTGCGTATCTCTTCTTCCTGGGAGCGCATGGCCTCTGCCTGTTCGCGTGTCTTGTCCAGCAGCACGCGGGTTGTTTCATTCACACGCACAGCCGAAATGGTTGACGCAATACTCTCGGCAAATTTTTCTATTAACTCAATCTGATACGACTCGTATGGCTTGAAGGAAGCGAGTTCCACCACGCCATATATTTGTCGTTTATTTTCATGGGCACGAGCAGCAGCGCGCTTGGATTGGTGCCGCCCAATCCCGATGTGATGTTCACATAGGTTTGCGGCACTTCGAGGAGGTAAATTTTTTGCCCCTCCTGAAAACACTGGCCCACGAGGCCCTGACCCAGGTTGACTTTCTTTGTTAGGAATTTTTTTCGTTCGAATGCATAGGCCGACACAAGTTCCAAATGCTGGTCGCCTTCTTCCGACTCGTCGCTCAACACAAACAATCCGCCCTGGTTGCTGTCGGTGTACTTGACAACGAATTGTATAATGCGGTCGTACAACTCGGCGCTGGACCCGTTGTTGGAGCGAAGTATGCCGCCGATCTCGGCAAGGCCGGCTGTTGACCAGTTTCTTCGCCGGTCGTCTTGCGCATTCTGCCGTAGCTTGTCGCGCATTTTTACGAGGGCATTGCTAAGGTTCTGGTCGCCATTGAGTGTCAGCTCCACATTGTAGTCGCCGGCCGATATGGCTTCAATGAATGAGGATAGTGACTGGACCGCCTGTCCTTGTTCGTCCATGCGGGTGCGGTTCTCGTCCACCAGTTTATCATTGCCTTTTTGCAAGCGGAAAAGAAAGATCCCCAGTACGGCGAGCGCACCTACAAACACCACGAGCGAAAGCCATGAGATTCCGTTGAGAAAAGCGATGCTTCCGGAAACATCTTCATCCACATACTTGATATAGCGGTCGATGGAGCGTTGCACTTTCTGCATGTCCACCTGGAACTGCTGATCGGCCTCGATGGCCGCTTTCGATACGATGTTGCCCAGGCTGTCGGTCATGTAAGCGCCCTGGCGCTTCAGTTCCCACCGGTTGTTGACTGATTCGGTAAACGCTTCTACGTCTACCAGTGTCTCCTTAAGCAAGGCAAGCAAGTCTTCGTCGGACGCGCGCTCAAAGCTGCCTATCTCAGTAGACGCTCCGTCGTAGGCAGATTGCAGCAGGTTTTGTGATGATGATAGCAACGGCTTAACTTCTTTGTCGAAGTCGATGGTGTTGTTGCCACCCATCAGTTCTTCAAAGAAGAACCCAGCCTGAATCACTTTGTTTTTACGTGCTCTCCGAGTTTTACAAAAGGCAGGTTTTGATTGTAGTTGCGCATGATACTGCGTTCCACATAGGCAACCAAGAGTAAGATGAGTAATCCGGCGACAGCAAAAAGGGTGGTGATTCGTAGCGCTTTGCTCTTTATCATAGGGCTTTGTAAAGGTTTCTGAACTTAAAACGATTCCGGTAAAAAACCAACTGGGAACCAAAAATGGGTAAGAAAGGCAAAGGAAAAATGAAAAATAGCGTCAAAAACATGCATGAATGACGTGTCCGGCCCGAGCGCGTAGACGTTGCATGCTACCGGGCTATTGCTGCCATTGATTTTTCGCTGGCATCGAGCACAAAGTTCACGAGCGATTCGTCTATCGCGGCCGACACGAACATGGCTTCAAATTGCGACGGCGCCAGGTAGACGCCCCGTTGCAGCATGGCCTGAAAATACTGAGCGAAAAGGTCCCGGTCGGTGGTCATGGCTGAGCTAAAGTCCACCACTTTGGTATGGGTGAAAAAGAGCGTGAACATCGATCCCACGCAGTTAACAGTTCCGGGCAGGCCATATTTTTCACACTGCGCCAGCATGCCTTGGGCAAGTTGAGCGGCTGCGCTGTCGATCTGATCGTAAACCGACTGGTTTTTTTGAAGGATGGTGAGCATTGCCAGGCCCGCGGCCATTGCAAGCGGGTTGCCGGACAGGGTGCCGGCCTGGTAAACCGGGCCCGATGGCGATACCACTTCCATGATCTCCTTCTTGCCTCCGTAGGCGCCCACCGGAAGGCCACCGCCGATGATCTTGCCAAGGGTTGTCATATCGGGCATCACCCCGAAGCGCTCCTGCGCACCCCCCTGTGCGAGGCGGAAGCCCGTCATCACTTCATCGAAAATGAGCACAATGCCGTGGCGCGTGCATCGCTCGCGCAGGCCCTCCAGGTACCCGGGAAGTGGCGGCACGCAACCCATGTTGCCTACCACGGGCTCGAGGATGATGGCAGCAACCTGGCCAGGGTTCTTGTCGATAAGCTGGTCGACAGCCTCCAGGTTGTTGAAGGGGGCGATAAGCGTGTCCTTGGCTGTGCCTTGCGTAACGCCCGGGCTATCGGGCGAACCGAAAGTGAGCGCGCCGCTTCCCGCGGCGATGAGGAACGAGTCGCCGTGTCCGTGGTAGCAGCCTTCCATTTTGATAATCTTTTCGCGCCCGGTAAAGCCACGTGCCACGCGTATGGCAGACATGGTGGCTTCGGTGCCTGAGTTGACCATGCGCACTTTTTCGAGCGATGGAACCATACTGCAAATAAGTTCTGCCATGGCTACTTCACGCGCTGTGGGTGCGCCGAACGAGGGCGACCCTTTCACAGCTTCTGTCACTGCGGCCTCAACGTCGGGGTGCGCGTGGCCCAGAATCATCGGGCCCCATGAGTTGATGAGGTCGATATAGGCATTACCGTCTTCGTCGAACAAGTGTGCCCCCTTGGCGTGGCTTATAAAAACAGGGTTGCCGCCCACAGCACGGAACGCACGAACGGGAGAGTTCACGCCGCCGGGGATGTATTTCTTCGCTTTCTCAAACAGCGCTGCGCTGCGCGATAGGTCACTCATTTTGTCGATGGCATTTGATCCACGCGAATCAACTCACCGTCTTTGAATTTTACAAATGGCACCACCAGGTTGCTGCGGCTCCTGTAAAAGGAATAGCCTTCGCTCAGGTACCCTGGCAAAACCCGGTCTTTATTGATAGCGTCCTGGAAGTAAACGCCGTACTGGCCGAGCATGTGGCCTGTAAACAGCATGGCTTCATAACCCAACTCTGCAAAATCCGAAGGGGCATGGCCGTTTGTTTGGATGTACTTCCGCACGAATGCCCTGTAATACGGCTGATCGTAACGGGTATAGTTGGGCGAAGCAAACACGACACCAAGGCGTTGGTATTTTTCAAAGGGCACCGCGTTACCTTCCAGCCAACTCTCGGATCCGACGATGGTGATCGAATCGCCCCGGGTTTCCATGCTGCTGATCACTTTGGAATAAATTAACGGATCGTCACTGGCCACGTAGATGCTGGCGAGGCTGTCTTTTCCGAGGGTGAACTCGATGGGTTTTTTCCATTGGTCGTACTCGGTTGGGGTGGCGAGTATCTGTATCACTTTTCGCGAGTCTTCGCGGGCTATCTTTTCGGAAGCCACAATCTTGACGCCTTTTTCGCTGGCTACCTGTACAAAGTTGGCGGCCATCACCGAATCTTTGCGTGTGTTTCCGTACAGTACAAGGCAGTTGGAAACCGGCGCACCGCCGTTGGCTGTGGCGAGCAGGTCGCCGGCCTTTCTGCCTAGGGTTTCGTAGGAGGGCTGAAGCAAATACCCGAATGGATTGTCGGCCACCGTTTCCATGTTGTTGCTGATCGGGTTGAGCAGGTTTACCTGGTTGGCGAAAGAAAAATCCTGAACGATTTTGTTCTCGTCGGCGGTCGCGGTTCCGAAAAAGAGGGGCCCAACGATCAGGTCGGTATTTTTCAATTCATCCGTCAGCAACAAAGATTTTATCTTCTCAATGTTCTTCTCGAGGCGTAAGCGCGCAGGTCAATTTTCACGCCCTGCTTCGCCAGCGTATCGGCCGCCAGGCGCATGCCTTCGTATAAATCAAGTATGATCTGGTTGCGTTTGGGTGCAGCGCTCAGGTCCAGCGTCGCCACCATGAAAGGAAATAGAACGGACACCGAGTACACATCTTTGTAGAAAGTAGGTGGCGCTTCGGGAATAAACGTTGACCGCTTGAAGCGGAACTTGTTGATGAGGCCCTCCAGCATCCGGAGGTCTTCTTCGCGTGTAAGGTCCTGGCTTAACACAGAAGCCAGTTGGCGTGCTGCGTCGGCATCTTGCGGATACTCTTCTGCCACCATCTTCAGCGTCTCCAGATCGGACACCTTTCGCAGGGCTGCTACTTTAATGTTGTCGACATCTTTCTGCATCGATGGTGTCTTGATCGATTTGAGCACCCTGAGGCCTTGAAACAAGTCGCCATTGTCAATATGAATTTTGGCCAGCCAAAGATCCACCTCGCCGATCTTCTCCCAGCGTGGATACAACGACTTGATCTGGGTGAGCATGTCTTTCGCTACGGCCAGATAGCCCTGGTGGTAGGCTGCCACGGCATAGTAGTAGGAGGCATATTCGGAGAAAGGATTAGCCTGGTCGTAAGGAATCACTTTTTTGAATGATTCCATCGCAAGGTTGTATTTTCCTTCCTTGAACAGCGTCTTTCCAGACGCATATTGTTGTCTAAAATCCACCTGTGCAAAAAGCAGCGAGC
>JAAURZ010000192.1 GCA_012031955.1 Bacteroidia bacterium | reverse complement strand
GGCAGCGATAAAGTCGTCGAACACGTTTTGCTTTTGCAGTTTGGTGCCTGCAAGGTGCCACTTCTCCCCATACTCGCCGCCACCCCGCAGGTTGGGTTGCGCAAACACGCCTCCGTTTTCCAGCCACACGATACGCGACGGCACAAAGCCGGGTGTGAGGCTCACGTTGAAGCCGCCATAGCCATAGAGCAGCGTCGGGTTTTTGCCGTTCAGCTCAAGGCCCTTCTTGTGGACAATGAACATAGGTATTTTCGTTCCGTCTTTGCTTGCATAAAACACCTGCCGTGTCTCGTATTCGTCGGGATTGAAATCGACTGTTGGCGCTTCGTACAACGTAGATTTTCCGCTGGCGATGTTGTACTTGAAGATTGTGGTCGGATATGTGAATGAAGTGAACGAGTAAAAAATATCCTTGTCGGCGGGCTTGCCACCAAAGCCACTTGCGTTGCCAATACCGGGCAGCACAATTTCGCGTTCAAATTTTCCATGAAGGTCGTATTGCTTCACCTGGCTTTTCACATCGACAGTGTATTCGGCAAAAAGTTTTCCCCCGGCTGATCCGGCATTGAGCACGCTTTCTGCTTCAGGAATTATGTCCTTCCAGTTTTCCGGTGAAGGGTTCGCGAAGTCCACTTCGATTACTTTGTTATTGGGCGCGTTGAGGTTAGTCTGTATGATCAGCCGTGTGCCGTCGTTGGCGATCACGTTGTGGTTGTTGTCGAAATTGTCTACCACCGCTACGGGTCGCGAGTTAGCAACTGTTAGGTCCTGTACATACAGCTCGCCACCGGTGGTGGTGTTGGCGGCGCCAAATACGAGAAAGCGCTCGTCGTCGGTAAGTCCGGCGAAAATATACCGGCGTGGATTTTCATCTCCTCCAAAAATCTGCTTATCGTCGCTCTGCGGCGTGCCCAGCTTGTGAAACATCAGTTTGTGATATTGGGTTTTCGCAGACAGCTCACTGCCCTTGGGTTTATCATAGCTGCTATAGTAGAAGCCCTCGGTGCCGCGCCATGAGAGGCCGCTGAACTTGATGTCTTTGAGCGTGTCTTCCAGTATCACCTTGTCGGCCGCGCGTATAACCACCGCCTTGCGCCAATCGGAACCGCCGTCGGAGATCAGGTATGCGGCCAGCGATCCGTCTTTAGTAAACGAGACACCCGATAACCCTACCGTGCCGTCGGCGGAAAATGTATTGGGGTCGAGGAATACTTCCGGCTCACCTGTTTCGCCTTGCTTGCGGTAGAGCACGCTGTGATTCTGAAGACCGTCGTTTTTATAATAGTAGTAGTAGTCGCCCTCCTTGAAGGGTGCGCTGAGGCGTTCGTAGTTGTATATGCTTTCGAGCCGTTGCTTGATCTTGTCGCGGTAAGGTATGTTGTTGAGATAACCGAATGTGACGTCGTTCTCCGCCTTTACCCAGGCCTCCGTTTCGGCCGAACGATCGTCTTCGAGCCAGCGATATGGATCTGGCACATTGGTGTCAAAGTAGCTATCGGTGCTGTCGGCCTTCATCGTCTCGGGGTATTTCATGGCGGTGTGCTCGCTGTTTTGGTTATTGCAAGAGGCAAAATAATAACCGGAACGATGGCCAGAAGTGTTTGAGTGAGTTTCATGTTACGGGTTTTTAACTAACCAACGTTATTCAATCAACCCGGCCAATGCAACGGGGCTTTGATGAGTGGTCGAACGGCGGTTCACCGCAACCGGCCTCACGTTTTATTGGTGAGGGAAGTGGAAGATTTATTCCTCGCGGTCGAAATAGAGTTTATAAAAGTGCTTGCCGGCTACTTCGTCGAAACCGCGTTCAATAAGGTCGCGGTTTCCATGAATGTAGACGTGAAAATTTTTGTCGAGCTTGAGCACGCTCTTGAATATCCTGGCCTGCCGTTTCACAGCCTGGGCGGATATCTCGAAGTTGTCTGCGATGTCGATATCGTTGTTGTCACGATACGACTTTTCAAAATTTCTGAACGATTCGATCACGTTGGCGTCGGCAAGCACTTCGGTTTCGAACTCACGCTGGTCAAATTGTTCATTTTTTAAAGTAGTCGACAGAGCGGTTCAGCAGGTCTATCTGGTCTGCCTTCGTCACCTTAAACTCTTCCTGCATCTCGTCGGCCAAGTACTGCTTCGTGAGATTGAGGAAATTGCGCGTATGATAAAATGAATCTGACCATGGTTTCACTTTCAGAAATCTTCACGCCAGAATTGCGCCTCGCTTGCATTTGCATTGTCGACGATGCATATCTTGTAACCCGCCTCCTCGTCGGTGCGCAAAACCAGGCAGCCCTTGTCGAGCTTATGCACGTTGGTACCCACTTCGGCGCTAAGGTCGAACTGCTTGCGTGTGTGCTTCAGCTTCAGATAGCTTTCTTTGTTCTCCGATTTGAAAATGCCAATTCCCTCGACGATGCGGTTATCGAACGCGACGCCGGAAATATGTGCCACGTAAAGATCACCCGCCTTAATGTTGGGGTGTTGCGATACGTCGTACAAGTGCCTGGCTATGTTGATGGAATTTTCATGAAACGTTTCCGGCGACTCAAACATCTCTGTCACAAACCGAAATACCGGGTTGAGAGACACGTCGCCATTGGAGAACGTGAACGCATAGTATTCGGGCGATGAAAAATTCGACAGAAAATAGGTGATCAGCATCTGTTGCAACGCATCGTCTTCGACCTCCAAGGGTCCACCGGAAAAAATGTTTTCCTCCATCCTGGTCTTGTTGCCTACAATGTGAACGGCAACTTGATAGAGTCTGGCTTCCGATGTTCCGATCATACAAATGGTTTTAGCTTATCATGTCAAACCCGGTATAGGGCACAAGCACGGCTGGGATAGCGATGCCATTTTCGTTTTGGTTGTTTTCAAGGATGGCAGCCACAATGCGCGGCAATGCCAGAGCGCTTCCGTTGAGTGTATGCAAAAGTTGTGGTTTACCCCCCTGCTTGTAGCGCAGCTTGAGCCGGTTGGCCTGGTAGGTTTCAAAGTTACTGATGGAGCTTACTTCGAGCCAGCGCTGCTGTGCTGCGGAGTATACTTCCATGTCGTAACACTTGGCCGCGTTGAAACCCATATCGCCGCCGCAGAGCAACAGTCGGCGGTAAGGCAACGCCAGCTTGTCGAGCAGCGATTCCACATAGGCCGTCATCTGTTCGTGCGCTTGATACGACTCTTCCGGTTTCCTGATCTGCACGATTTCCACTTTGTCGAACTGGTGAAGGCGATTGAGACCACGAACATGGGCACCCCAGCTTCCGGCCTCGCGGCGGAAGCACGGCGTATAACCTACATTTTTAATGGGCAGGTTTGCATCCGCCACAATCACGTCGCGGTACAGGTTAGTCACCGGCACTTCGGCAGTCGGGATCAGGTACAGGTTGTCTTCACCCACGTAATACATCTGCCCTTCCTTGTCGGGAAGCTGGCCTGTGCCATAGCCGGATGCCTCGTTTACCACGATGGGTGGTTGTATTTCCAAATAGCCTGCCGCCAGAGCCTGGTCGAGAAAGAAATTGATAAGCGCGCGCTGGAGCCGCGCTCCCTTACCTTTATAGACGGGAAAGCCTGCACCGGCAATTTTGTTGCCGAGGTCGAAGTCGATAATGTCATATTTGGTTATCAGTTCCCAATGCGGCAGCGCACCGGCCACTAGGTTCGGAATGGTGCCACGCTCATGCACCACCACATTATCGTCGGGACCGCCGCCATCGGGCACATCGCTGTGAGGCACGTTGGGAACGGTATATAGCAGTTTTTGAAGTTCGCCTTCCGCAGCGGCCAAGTTTTCAGACAAGTCGGCGATCTTTTTCTTGGAATCAGCTGTTTTTCCTTTGATTGCTTCCGCTTCGTCGCGCTTTCCCGCTTTCATTAAGTTGCCGATTTCCCGCGCCATGGCGTTGGATTCGGCTTGCAAGTCGTCCACCTGTTTTTGCAATTGCCTTCGCGTGGTATCGACAGACAGAATTGACTCGATAGTGGCCTCGATATCTTTTATACGTCGTTTCTTAAGGCCGGCAATAATGCGGTCTTTGTCGTCGCGAATGGTAGCAAGCTGAAGCATGGGTACAAAAATTTTTCGAGGCCAAAATTAGGGCTTTTGTCGAGCAGGCGGGCTTGTTGCGGGGATAAAATATTCGGGGAAATTTGATTATATGCAATTTTCGGCTATACTTGCAGCATCAATTGGCGCAAGCCAGACTGCCCACGGAATTCATATTTTACTTATTTCCCGATCTTACGGAACGTGCCTAAGTAACAATTGACACTAGGTTTGCTCACTTGAAACGACTTTTGTCCCTGGACTAAAAACCAGCACTCAACATATCAAAACTTTCTTATTTCATTCTTAAAATCACATGTACACTATTGATGACCTTAATGTCAGACTTCTTTCTGAGTTGAAAGAAATTGCAGAGGAGATGGGCGTGAAGAACGCGAAGAAGCTTTCGAAACAAGACCTCGTCTACAAAATCCTCGATCAGCAGGCCATCACCGGAGAAGCTCCTACCAAGAAACCCGCCGCCTCCGGTGAGGACACGAACGAATCACAGGCTGAACGTAAACTTCGTCCGCGCAAGCGCGAAAATGTAACGGCCGCTCCCAAAGCAGATGCAGATAAAGACCTTTCGTCGGACGACTTGCTTGAATCGATTAATATTGACCTCGACAACACGTCGCCAAAAATTTGAAGAACCGATCGAGGTTGAGCGGCCTCGCCCCGAGATGCGCGAAAGAGCGCCAGCCCCGGCGCGAAAGCAACATACGCGACTTTGACGGCGCCATCAGCAACGAAGGCGTGCTCGAAATTATGCAAGACGGCTACGGCTTTCTGCGATCATCCGACTACAACTACCTGGCAAGCCCCGACGATATTTACGTTTCTCCTTCGCAGATTAAATTGTTTGGCCTCAAGACAGGCGACACGGTGAAGGGACTCATTCGTCCTCCCAAGGAAGGTGAAAAATATTTTGCCCTGCTAAAAGTCGAATCGGTAAATGGAAAAACAACTGAAGAGATACGCGACCGCGTTGCCTTCGAATACCTGACGCCACTTTTCCCTGACGAAAAACTTCGCCTCAGCACTACGCCAGACAACTTCTCCACGCGTATTCTCGACTTGTTTGCGCCTATCGGCAAGGGTCAGCGCGGTATGATTGTGGCTCAACCTAAAACCGGTAAGACGGTATTGCTGAAGCAGATCGCCAACGCGATTGCAGAAAATCATCCTGAAGTTTACTTGCTGGTGTTGCTCATCGACGAGCGCCCTGAAGAAGTAACTGACATGGCGCGCAGTGTGAAGGCAGAAGTAATTGCATCTACTTTCGACGAACAGGCTGAACGCCATGTGAAGGTTGCCGCTATTGTGCTGGAAAAAGCAAAGCGCATGGTGGAATGCGGTCACGACGTAGTGATTCTGCTCGACTCCATCACCCGCCTCGCGCGCGCATACAACACGGTGGTGCCGTCTTCCGGTAAGATTCTTTCCGGCGGTGTGGATGCCAACGCCTTGCATAAGCCTAAGCGATTTTTCGGCGCAGCCCGCAACGTGGAAAACGGCGGCTCGCTTACGATTATCGCTACGGCTTTGATCGACACGGGTTCAAAAATGGATGAGGTGATCTTT
>JAAURZ010000191.1 GCA_012031955.1 Bacteroidia bacterium | reverse complement strand
GCCTCAATGCTTAAACGCTGTGCAGTATGTGTGGCAATACCCCAGGCACTTTCTGCCGCAGAGGTAGCCAGTAAAAATAAATTTTCAATCACACTGCTTTCCATCACACACCATTCCATTGCCTGGTAACCGCCCATGCTGCCGCCCATTAAAAGGTGAATTTTATCAATGCCCAAATGTTTGCGCAACAAAATATGGGCATTAACCATATCTCGTATGGTTACTAAAGGAAAGCTGCTGTAATAAGGCAGCCCGGTTATTTCATTTGTACTTAATGGCCCAGTGCTTCCATAACAAGAGCCTAAAATGTTAGCACAAACAATAAAATGTTTTTCCGGATTAATTACTTGGCCGCTGCCCACCACGCCGCTCCACCAGTCTGCCACATCACTATTGGCTGTAAGTGCATGGCACACCCAAACAACATTACTTTTGTCAGCATTTAAACTGCCGTAGGTATGGTAAGCAATTTCAATACCCTGTAATTGGGTACCGTTTTCTAAACTAAAATTATCTTTGCATTTATAAATCCTCATCTGTAATTACATTCATTTTTATTAGCCTGTAACTGGCTATTGTTCCGCATCAGCAGCATGGTCATTGGTGCAGGCAACCACTTGCCAACAGTTTCAAATTAGCTTTTTAACTTAAATACACTTTACCAAATCCGAAAATCCGGCTAACAGGTTTGCAAAGTAAAGCTCATCCCTGTTTATATTTGTAAAAATTTGGAAAAATGGTAGAAATAAATTTACACCGCAAAGAAGGCGATTTTGGTTTTGAAGCCACCGATGCTAACGGACATGTTGTAAGATTAGACACCAGCGATGAAACCGGCGGTGTTAATTATGGCGTACGCCCAATGCAAATGCTGCTGATGGGCCTTGGCGGCTGCAGCGCAATTGATATAGTAATGATATTGAAAAAGCAGCGCCAGCCGCTGCACGATATAAAGATCACCGTGACTGGCGAGCGGGAGGCGGATGCGGTGCCGTCGCTTTTCAAAAAAGCGCACGTTCACTTTCAATTGTTTGGACCGCTCCACGCGGATAAAGCAGAAAAAGCAGTAAGTTTATCGGTTGAAAAATATTGTTCGGTAGCGAAGACGCTTGAGCCGACGGCAACAGTGTCTTACTCGTTTGAAATCATCAAGTAGCAGAATCATGAGTCAGGAGAAGCATTTTGAAACCAACGCCGTCAGGCATCAGAGTGAACGTACAGGTTTCCGCGAGCACGCCTCGCCGGTGTATATGACGTCGAGTTTTGTGTTCGACGATGCGGAACAGGCAAGGGCGCTTTTTGCCGACGAGATTGCCGGCAACATCTACACGCGTTTTTCAAACCCAAACAACACCGAGCTAGTTGAAAAGCTCTGCCTGCTGGAGGGAACCGAAGACGGCATCGCTACGGCGTCGGGCATGGCAGCCATGTACCTGAGCATGGCCTCGTTACTCAAGTCGGGTGATCACGTGCTGGCATCGCGGTCGGTCTTCGGGTCTACGCATCAGATACTCAACGTACTTTTCCCTCGATTCAACATATCTTACACATACGCCGACATTACCGAGTCGCCCGCGCAATGGGAGGCAAAGGTGCAGCCCAATACAAAAATGGTTTTCGTGGAAACACCTTCCAATCCAGCGCTCGACCTGATCGACCTGGAATGGCTCGGCAATTTTGCGCGGAAGCACAACCTGATACTGAATGTTGACAATTGTTTTGCGACACCTTACTTACAGAATCCGGTGAAGTGGGGCGCGCACCTGGTTACGCATTCGGCAACCAAGTTTATCGACGGGCAGGGCAGGGTGATTGGCGGCGTGGTGTTAGGTACAAAGGAACTTATCAAGGAAGTGCGTTTCTTCGCGCGTCATACCGGGCCGTCTATGTCGCCGTTCAACGCGTGGATACTCTCGAAGAGTCTGGAGACACTGGCTGTGCGCATGGATCGCCACTGCGACAATGCCATGGAGTTGGCCACCTATCTTGAGGGTCACAGCGAAGTGTTGCAGGTGAAGTACCCCTTTCTCCCTTCTCACCCGCAGTTTGCGCTGGCCAAAAAACAGATGAAAAAGGAGGCGGGTTGGTGACCTTTGAAATAAAGGGAGGGATTGATCGCGGGCGTCGGTTTCTGAACGCGCTCAAGATGCTTTCGCACACGGCCAATCTCGGCGACACCCGCACCATTGCCACCCACCCGGCATCCACCACACACTCGAAGTTATCGGACGACGAGCGCGCCGCGGTAGGCATTACGCCGGGCCTGATCAGGATTTCTGTCGGCCTCGAGCACATCGACGACATTAAAGCCGATATCGATCAGGCCATACGGGAGTCTCAGTAGGTGGGCATTTCAGGGTCGATGTCTCTTGCCCAGGCGAGGATGCCGCCCTTGAGATTATAGAGATTTTCGAAGCCGTGGTTGCGTTCGAGCCACAACAACATGTCGCCGCTGCGTTTGCCACTGCGGCAATGCATCACCACGCGCTTGTCGCGCGAAATCTTATCTACGTTATGAGGGATTTCTGACATGGGTATAAGTTCTCCGTCGAGATTGCAGATATCGTATTCGTGCGGCTCACGCACGTCGATGAGTTGGAAGTCTTCGCCTGATTCGCGCAACGCCTGAAGTTCCTGAACGGTAATTTCTTTCATGCCCAAAGATTTACTTTTATCCGGATTTATGCCACAAAAATTTTCATAATCGATTAGTTCTTTTATCGCAGCGCGTGCGCCGGTATTACGGATATAAATAGTAGTGAAGTCCATATACAAAGCATCTACAATAAGGAGCTTGTCGACAAGGGTCTCGCCGATTTTGGTGATGAGTTTGATGGCCTCCAGCGCCTGCATGGTGCCGACCAAGCCGGGTAGCGCGCCTATTACGCCTGCTTGTTCGCAGTCGGGGGACGGCCGACGGCGCGGGCGGTTGCGGAAAAAGGTCGCGATAGTTGGAAGAATGCCCGTTGGGGGTCTTGCAATTGAAGACGGCCACTTGCCCTTCGAACTCGAGTATGCTGCCATATATAAAGGGCTTGTCGAGCAAAACACACGCGTCGTTCACAAGATAGCGTGTCGGGAAATTGTCGGTGGCATCGATCACGACGTCATAGTGTGCCATCACCTGCAGCGCGTTGCTTGCGGTAAGCCGGGCCGGCAGTGCAGCGATCTCAATTTCAGGGTTAAGCGCTGTGAGCCGGCGGGCTGCTGCTTCGGCTTTGTTGACGCCGAGGTCGTCGGTTGTAAACAACACCTGTCGCTGCAGGTTCGAAACATCGAGGTTGTCGGCGTCTGCCACGCCAATTTTTCCAACGCCTGCTGCCGCCAGGTATAGCAACGCAGGGCTGCCGAGGCCGCCAGCGCCTACCACCAGCACGCTGGCGGCCTTAAGCCGCTCTTGCCCTTCCGCACCCACATGATTGAGTACAAGGTGGCGACTGTATCGGCGAAGTTCTTCGTTGGTAAGTGTTCCCATGGTTGGCAAATATAACGCATGCCACGCCCATTGCGTGCCACTGTCGCGCTATCATTCGCTTCATCGCCAGGGTGGCCACGGTTTCTCCGATTGACAGCGAAGAGGTGGCGGCAGGGGAACGGGGCGTTGCACACATTGATCACGTGTGCGTCTTTCCAGTATGAGGAAATCGTCAACGAGACCGCCGTGACGGTCGCAGGCCTGCGCACGTACGCCGGCGCCGCCTTCCACCAGGTCTGTTTCCTGAATCTCGGGCAACAGTTTTTGCAATGCTTTTGTAAACGCAGCCTTGGAGTATGACCTGTGAATTTCGCCAAGACCCGTGCGCCAGTATTTGCCGATTACCTTTCTGAATCCCGGCCACGCAAGTGCTTCGCTGAACTCCGACCAATTGAAGTCTGATTTCTTGTATCCTTCGCGCCTGAAGGCGAACACGGCGTTGGGCCCGGCTTCTACACCACCGCGCGCCATGCGGGTGAAATGTACACCGAGAAAGGGGAAGTTGGGGTCGGGCACCGGATAGATCAGGTTTTTGACGAGGTACTCCTTTTCATTCTTCAGTTTGTAGTACTCGCCCCGAAACGGAATGATGCGCACGTCCAATGAAGGATGCGACAGTTGTGCAATCTTGTCGGAATACAACCCCGCGCAGTTGATGAAGAGTTTGGCGTGGTAACTTTGCTTTTGAGTGACAACCGTAACTTGTCCGTTGGCCACTTGCAGGTCGAGTACCTTCTCACCCAATACCAGGTGTGCGCCGCGCTGCTGAATTACGTCGGCATACTTGCGTGCCACGAGCTTGTAGTCGACAATGCCAGTCTGTGGCACAAAGATTCCGGCAAGGCCGGCTACATGTGGTTCGTATTCCCTGAGTTGTTCGGCTGTCAGTTTCTTCAGGTTGGCGAGCCCATTCTCGCCGCCACGCACAAACAGGTTTTCCAATACAGGCAGCTCGTGCGGTTCGGTGGCCACAATTACTTTACCACAGAGCTCGTAAGGTATTTCGTGTTTGTCACAAAATCGTAGCAGCAATTCGTAGCCGTGTATGCAGTTGCGCGCTTTGAGGCTGCCGGGTTTGTAGTAAAGTCCCGAGTGGATCACCCCGCTGTTGTTGCCGGTTTGATGGCGGGCAATTTCGTTTTCTTTTTCGAGCACAAGCACGCGCGGCTGCGGGTTTTGTGCCGTAAGCTGAACGGCAGTGGCCAACCCAACGATGCCGCCGCCGACAATAATTATATCGTATTGCAAGGAGTTACTCATTTGGAGGGCGAAGCTAGGAATTTAATCGACATTCGCCATGCGCACGCGCTATGACATAATGGGCCGAATGCCAACCTTCAGTTCTTTGTCGACAATCACGAAATGATTCTTCGGCACTTCTTTCCAATCGTGCGGCACATCGGTCAGTTTTTCAGAAACCACGAGCACGGATTTTTCCATGTCCTCTGGTTCCAGCATGCGGCACACGCCGTCTTCGCAGATGTATCTGCTGCCTTCCGAATGGTACAGTGTAAGCGCATCCTGACTGGGGTCGGAAACATATCTTGTGCCCACCATAAACTCGCCGTTTGTGAAAACCATGTTGAGGTAGGCGGGCTCTGAAATTCCGTTTTCCGCCATCAATTGTGACAGCCGCCGGAATGTATGTTCAAACGACGCGACCACTGTTTCCTGGCTCACGGTTTTGTGCTTCGTTAAGAGTTGATTAAGCATGTGGCTGAAAATATGTTCCGAGTCGGTTTGTCCCCTGATCCAATTATAAAATTCGTCAGCAAGTTCATTGCGGATGGCACGCTTGATGGCACCAAAGTTCTCAACGCCGCCATTGTGCATCATCAGCAGATTTTTATATTGAAAAGGGTGGCAGTTCGCCTCCGACACGTCGCCCACGCTGGCCGCCCGCACGTGGGCAAACAGGCAAGTGGTGCGCACCTTCGGCGCCAGGTTCAGCAGGTTGCGATTGTTCCAGGCGGGCAGCACCGATACAAAGGTGGCTGGCTCGTCATCGACGTCGGGTACGTACCAGCCGATACCGAAGCCATCGCCGTTGAGCGGCTCTTCGAGTTCCTTTGCGTTGATACTTTGATTGATGAGTGAATTCTTGGGCTGATACAACAGCTTGTCGATGATGATCGGACTGCCACGATAGGCAAGGAGGC
>JAAURZ010000190.1 GCA_012031955.1 Bacteroidia bacterium | reverse complement strand
AATGTAGCTTCCCACTTTGAGGGCCACGTCGAGCGCCACGTCTTTCTCTTTTGCTTTTTTGCCATGGGTGCCGTTGTCTTTGCCGCCATGACCGGCGTCGATTACAACGACGTCGACCTCAAACTCGGGGACGGTGGGCGTGCTTGCAGAAATTAGCAAGGTTATTGCTAAAAATGAGACTGTAATACCGATATTCCTCACGGGCAATTCGATGTTCAAAGTATTTGCAATACCTTTACGCAAAAATTGTAAAAATTTATTAAAACCTAAAATTTTCTGGTTTTCAACTTCCCCTTTGTGCGGCCCGTTCTGTTGTTTTTCATTATATGTAGTAACGTGCTTGCTACCACAGTTCTTGCCCAGGTGGAGCCCACTCCGCGACCGCCCAAGGGGCCGCTGCCAACCAAACGCGACAGCACTATGCTGACGCCGGCGGATACCACCACCTCACCCACCGATACACTCCAAAACCAGCCTAAAGGTGACATAGAGACTACAATCAACTACTCTGCCAGAGATTCTATTCTGGCGTCGTTCGATGGGCAGACGGTATGGTTATATGGCGCTGCCAAGATCAACTACGGCGAAATCGAGCTGGAAGCCGAGGAGATCACAATCGACTACGCCAACAATACGCTCACGGCCCATGGCACCCGCGACTCGCTCGGCCGACGGGTGGGCTACCCGGTTTTCAAGAATGGCCCCGAGGTGTACGAGACCAAGGATATTGTGTATAATTTTAAAACAGGACGCGCGCGCATCAGCGAAGTGGTAACGCAGCAAGGCGACGGCTACCTGCACGGTGATGTGGTGTTCAAGAATGAAGACAATGAACTGTTGAGTCTTCGCAACACGTACACGACGTGCAACCTGGAGCATCCTCACTTCCGAATCAGGTCTACGAAAACGAAGGCGATTCCGAAAGACAAAATTGTGTCGGGACCATTTTACTTTGAGTTCAACGATATACCGCTGCCTATTGGATTTGCGTTTCGGCATGTTTCCAGCCGAACGCGAAAGTAAATCCGGCATACTGTTCCCCTCATACGGCGAAGAGCGACGCCGCGGCTTTAACCTGCGCGTGGCGGCTATTTTTTCGACATCAGCGAGTACATGAAACTCGCTGTAACCGGCGACATCTACACGAAGGGTGGTCATGCAGTGAACATCAGCTCCAACTACTCCAAGCGATATAAGTATACCGGCAACCTTCGCTTCAATTATTCGCGGACACGCACCAGCGACCAGATCGAAAATCCGCAAACGGCGTCGGACTTCAGTCTCGGCTGGAGCCACTCGCCGCAATCGAAAGGGTCGAGCAGGTTTTCGGCGTCGGTCAACGCGGCCACGTCAACTTACAATCAGAACAATAACCTGATCTATGGGTATTCCAATTCCATCAATTCGTCGTCGTTCAGCAACATCACCACCAAGCTGAGTTCCAATGTTTCGTACAATAAAAAATTCGTAGGCACACCGTTTACCATGGCGCTCAACATGAGTCATAACCAGGACCTGGTGTCGCGCCTCGTTGATTTGTCGCTGCCCACGCTTACCCTGAACATGACGAACCTCTACCCGTTTCAGCGCAAAGGGAAGACGGGACCGCTCGACAATTTCGTGATTGGCTACTCCATGGCGGGTTCCAACCGCATCACCAACAACATCGGCAGGGTAACGACAACGGCCACGCGCGACAGCATCGCGCCTTTTACCACCGACAATCTTTCGCTGTTCTTTAAAAATGCGCGCAATGGTATCCGCCACTCCATTCCCGTTTCTTATTCGTTCCGCATACTCAAGTACTTTACGGTGTCGCCATCTGTAAGCTATGAGGAGAAGTGGTACTTCAAGCGCCTGAACTGGCAGTATGTGAAGGTTGATGACAGCTATCGTTTTGTTTCGACTGAAGAGAAAGGATTCAACCGGATTGCCAACTACAGTACAAGCGCCAGCATGACTACAAGGTTATATGGCACCTACCTTTTTAAGCGCGGCAACGTGAAGGCAATACGGCATATTATAAACCCGTCGGTAAGTATTGGTTACACGCCGGACTTTACCATCAACGACAAGTATTTTCAGGAGTTTACCGATGTAAACAACAATGTGGTTTTAAAATCGCGCCACGAGGGTTTTGTGTATGGTTCGTCGACCACGGGTAAGAGCGGGTCTATCGGTTTCGGGTTGGGTAACAACCTGGAGATGAAAGTAAAAACGGCAAGGGATACGGCAGAACGAAAGGTGATGTTGCTCAACAACTTTTCAATCAACTCGAGCTACAACCTGGTGGCCGACTCGTTCAAGCTGGCGCCTTTCAGCCTGGCGGCAAACACAAACGTTCTCGACAATACTTTTAACGTAAACGTGTCGGCATCGCTGGACCCTTACCGGTACCTGACTACGGTGGACGAGGAGGGCACTGCGACGGAACGGCGCATAGATGAGTATGCCTGGAAAGGCGGCGGCATCGGGCGGATCACGTCGGCCACACTGGCGGTGAGCACCAACCTGAACCCCAAGGGCAGATCGCAGGAGCAAAGCACACGCGAAAAGGTGGCGGGCTCCAACCTGCCTGACGAAGCTAAACAGGAAATTATTCGTGACCCCAGCGCGTATGTAGACTTCGACATACCGTGGGGTTTGCGCATCAACTACAGCCTGAGCTACAGCCACACGCTGAATGCCGACCCGAAGGTAACACAGTCGATCCAGATGTCGGGCGACTTATCGCTGTCGGAACAGTGGAAGATAACGGCCAACAGCGGATATCATTTCGAGAGCAAGGAGTTTACCCAAACGGACCTTGGCATTTCGCGCGACCTTCATTGCTGGACGATGCGCCTGTACTGGGTGCCCTTCGGCCGGTTCCAGTCTTACAACTTCACCATTGCCGTGAAGGCGTCTATGCTTCAGGACCTGAAACTTGAGCGCCGCAAGCCTTTCTTCGATAATCTTTAGTGGACTACTTCAGCCACGCCTCTACCTCTTCGATGGTGGGATTGGCCACATTGTCGAGCTTCATCTTTTTGCGCATGCCGCACACGTCGTTGAAAAGTTTGGAGGCTTTGGACTCTTTGAATTGCACGAGGGTGGTAATGCCGAGGCGCTGGATCACCGGTATTAAATCCGCGCGCACGCCCATGGCCGCGAAGTCTTTTCGGTAAGGGCTTGTGCGGCCTTTTCAGGCTTCATCTGGGGGAAGAAAAGCACATCCTGAATAGACGGTGAGTTGGTCATGATCATGGTGAGGCGGTCTATGCCGATACCCAGGCCTGCGGTGGGTGGCATCCCGAATTCGAGAGCCCGAAGAAAATCCTCATCCAATGTCATTGCCTCCTCGTCGCCACGCTTGCCCAACTCCAGTTGTTCTTCAAAGCGCTGACGCTGATCGATGGGGTCGTTCAACTCGGAGAAGGCATTGCAAATTTCTTTGCTGTTGCATATCGCTTCGAACCGCTCTACGAGCCCGGGTTTGCTGCGGTGCTTCTTCGCCAACGGCGACATTTCCACCGGGTAGTCCATGATGAAGGTTGGCTGCACGAGGTTGGGTTCGCACTTCTCGCCAAAGATCTGGTCTATCAGTTTGCCTTTTCCCATGGTGTCATCCATCGGCACGTGCAGTTCCTTACAGGTGGCGCGGAGCTGGTCTTCGTCCATCGCCGATATGTCGACGCCGGTAAAATGCTGAATGGCTTCAAACATGGTGAAGCGCTTCCAGGGCCGCCTGAAGTCGATCACATTGTCGCCGACTTTCACTTGCGTGGTACCATGCAGGTCGAGCGCTACTTTTTCTATCATTTCCTCCACGCGGTCCATCATCCACAAATAGTCTTTGTAGGCAACGTAGAGTTCTACCTGGGTGAACTCAGGGTTGTGGAAGCGCGACATGCCTTCGTTTCTGAAATCCTTGGAAAACTCATACACGCCGTGGAAGCCTCCTACGATGAGACGCTTCAAATACAACTCGTTGGCGATGCGCAGATACAGCGTCATATCGAGCGTGTTGTGGTGCGTTTTGAATGGACGTGCCGCAGCGCCGCCGTACAGTGGTTGCAGCACAGGGGTTTCTACCTCAAGGTAGCCGCGGTTGTTGAGGTATTCGCGGATAGAGTTAACAAGTTGGGTGCGCTTCACAAAAGTCTCGCGCACTTCGGGGTTCACGACGAGATCTACATAGCGCATCCGGTAACGTTGCTCCGGATCGGTGAAGGCATCGTGACGATGGACGGCGCCGGCGTCGTCGGTGGTTTCTTTCACAATGGGCAGCGGCCGCAATGTCTTCGACAGCACGCGGAAACTGGTGACGTGTATGGAAATCTCGCCGGTTTGCGTGGTGAATACAAAGCCTGCAACGCCGATAATGTCGCCGATGTCGAGCAGCTTTTTAAAAACAGTATTGTAAAGTGTCTTGTCCTCGCCGGGACAAACATCATCGCGGCGGATGTAGACCTGAATCCGGCCCGACTCATCCTGCAACTCGGCGAAAGAGGCATTACCCATAATGCGGCGGCTCATGATTCTGCCGGCCAGCGACACGCTTTTATAGTCTGTTTTTCTGCGCTCGTAGTTGGCGTGAATGTCTTTAGCGGTCACATTCACTTCAAAAAGTTCGGCGGGATAGGGCTCGATACCGAGCGCTTCCAGCTCTTCTTTACTCTTTCTTCTGATGAGTTCCTGTTCACTTAGCTGCATGTGTATACGAATCAATGGGCGAAATTAGCAACATTATGGATAACCCCAACAGGGCGCAGGACCTTAGACCTTGCGCGCGGCCCGGCGTCTGTTGAGCTCCTGGCGTATGAGCGTAAGCTCGCGGCTGCTTTGGCCGGCCACCGAGGTGTTCTCGTCGGCGCGGCGCAACAGGTAAGGCATCACGGACCGCACGGGGCCGTATGGCACATACTTGGCCACATTGTAACCTTCCTTCGCCAGATTGAATGAGATGTGATCGCTCATGCCATAAAGCTGTGCAAACCACACGCGCGCGTCGTTGCGGTGCATGCCATGCTTTTCCATTAGCACGGTGAGGTAATAGTTGCTGTAGTCGTTGTGCGAACCGCACATAACGGTGATGCGTTGCTTGTTGTCGACGCAAAAGGCGAGCGCCTTGTTGAAGGCGTCGTCGGTCGCTTCTTTGGTCGGATGAATAGGGCTGTCGTAACCCTTGTCGGCGGCGCGGTCGCGTTCTTTCTCCATGTAAGCGCCACGCACCAGCTTGGCACCCAGGTAGTAGCTGTGCATAACGGCGTCGTGCAGGCCATTGCGCAGATTGGGGAGTGACTGCGTGCGGTAGAGTTGATAGGTGTTGAATACGATCGCTTTCTCTTTGTTGTACCGGCGCATCATTTCGTAAGCCAGGTCGTCGATAGGTTGCTGTATCCACGTCTCTTCGGCATCTATAAGCACGGGCACACCCTTTTCAAATCCGGTTTTACAAATAAGGTCTACGCGGGCGTGCACCTGTTCAAACGCGTGTTGCTCTTCGGACGTAAGCATCTCCTTGTTTTGAACCTTTTCCAGCAGCGAGACGGAGGCTATGCCCGTGACTTTGAAAACGGAGAACGGTATTTCTTCGTAGTACTGGCCTTGTCCACGGTGTGCAATATCTCTTGGAGGGTGTTGTCGAAACCCTCATC
>JAAURZ010000189.1 GCA_012031955.1 Bacteroidia bacterium | reverse complement strand
GGAATGTTAATGCTACAAATGATTTTGATATATAGGCAGAGAACGTTTACGATGACATCACCTATGCGAAGGAATATTTTCCGGTACCGGTTGGTTATCGTACAAATGCCTTTGGTCCACAATTGAGGAGAACTACCTCGTGAATTTTCCGCTGTGATCTAATGGTGTAATTCCATCCGATGGTTTACATGAAATGTTGACTACACATAACCTACCAGCTATGCTTAGCTTTCACAACGTCACAGAAATCAATGAATGTTCACCAAGGACGCATTTGGCTCCACGTATGGAAAGCAAGGGGAGCAGTACCACACCCCAATCTCTTACTTGCATATGCCAAGAGTTAGGCTCTGGTCACACGACCCTGATCAAACCCAATTAACTTTGAACGGATACGCTAACGTCTATTAGGTAACATTTCACTAACTTAGCGGCCCTAACGACTTGAACATGCCTTTTTCCAAAATCGTAGGCCTTGGGCATTATGTACCCGAGAACGTCATCACCAATCAATATTTGTCAATGCTCATGGACACCAACGATGCCTGGATCGTTGAGCGCACCGGTATTCACGAGAGACGATGGATAGACCCCGCTAAAGACACCGTCGCGAACATGGCGGCAAAGGCTGCCCGAATGGCGCTCGACCGCGCAAGACTCACTGAACGTGACATCGACTTCATTGTATTCGCGACGATTACGCCCGACTACTTCTTCCCCGGCTCCGGGGTGTTGTTGCAACGTGAACTCGGGCTCGACGGCAGAATTGGTGCTCTCGATATTCGCAATGCCTGCTCTGGTTTCATCTATGCCGTTTCAGTGGCCGATCAGTTTATTAAATCAGGGATGTATAAGACCGTGCTTGTAATCGGTGCCGAGATACAGTCGACAGCGCTGGATGTGACTACCCGCGGTCGTAACACTGCTGTGATTTTGGCGACGGTGCCGGCGCCGCCATCTTGCAGGCCTCGCAGCAACCTGGCGTTCTGTCGACGCACCTTCACTCCGATGGCAACTTCGCAGAGGAACTCTATGTGAAAGATCCAGGCAGCAGCCGCCCCCGTGAAGAACGACAACCGGAGCAGATAACGGATACGTCTACGTACAAAGTTCATATGAATGGCAACCAGGTATTCAAGCATGCTGTGGTACGTTTTATGGAAGTGATCAACGAAGCGCTGCATGCAAACGGCTTGCAAAAAGAAAACATCGACCTCCTTATACCCCACCAGGCCAACTTGAGAATAAGCCAATACATCCAGGAAAAACTCGCCCTTGCCGACAGTCAGGTGTACAACAACATAATGCGATACGGCAATACCACGGCCGCATCCATCCCCATCGCGATGAGCGAGGCCTGGGCGGAAGGTAAAATCAAAGAAAATAGCGTTATTTGTCTGGCCGCTTTTGGAAGTGGCTTCACGTGGGCGTCGGCGCTCATACGATGGTAAAACAGACCCTGAATGAAAACATCTACCTACAACCCCAGTCCGCTCGAAGTTGACTTTGCCAACGCGCTCCATATTCTGCAAAACGAAATAGAAAAGCATCTCCAGGACAACCAGATCATACACGTGGAGAGCAACATCAAGCGCGACAACCCGATGGTAAAATTCAACCTGCTGGACAAAGACGGCGACCCGCACGAGATCGTAGTGCGGATCATACAAATCCCCGACAAGTTCTAGTGTGCTTGAGCACACGCGACGCGCACCAGGCCGCCGATAACTACGCCCACCCCGCACCCGGGTGGGGAACCACTTCTATACATTATTGTAGGGCAATTCTATTTGCCGGCAGCTCTTTATATTATGGATGTGTTTGTTATCTTTAATTTCACATCACCCCGCTAGTCAATGTCCTTACTCATCATTCTGTTTTGCATTGTGTTACTGGTAGTGCTGATAACGCATTTCAAGATCAACGCCTTCCTTGCATTTCTAATCATTTCAATTCTAGCCGGGCTGCTGCTTGGCATGCCCGTGAACAAGGTAGTTGCCGCAGTACAAACCGGCCTTGGAGATATGCTTGGATCGCTGGTGATCGTCATTGTGGCAGGCGCCATGTTGGGAAAGCTTGTGGCCGACAGCGGCGCTGCGCAACGAATAGCCACCGGCATGATGGGCATATTCGGTGAACGGTACATCGGTTGGGCATTGATGGTGACAGGATTTGTGATCGGCATACCGCTCTTTTATAATGTTGGCTTCGTGCTGGTGATACCGCTCATCTTTTCGGTGGCCTACCAGTTCAGATTACCGGTCGTGTTCATCGGCATTCCTATGTTAGCCTCATTGTCGGTAACGCACGGCTTTTTGCCTCCGCATCCGTCGCCTACCGCGCTCGTCGCCCAGTTCGGCGCCGACATGGGCACAACACTCATTTATGGCGCGCTCATCGCCATTCCGACAGTGATTATCGCAGGACCTATTTTCGCAGTTACCACCAAAAAGATAGTGGCTCAACCGCTGAAGAGTTTCCAGTCGGAGCCTTTACCAGAAAGTGAACTGCCCGGCATGGCCAACAGTGTGTTCTCGTCTTTGTCGCCGGTACTGCTGCTGGCCCTCACCACACTAATCAAACCCGAACAATTGGAATACGGTGTAGTCAGAAACATACTTGTATTTGTGAGCGACCCCGCCATCGTTATGTTGCTGTCATTGGCCGTAGCCACCTATTCACTCGGCTTGCGCCGGAAAAAGAAAATGCAAGAGGTGATGAACATCTACGTAGAGTCGGTAAAAGACATAGCCATGCTGCTGCTGATCGTGGCCGGTGCCGGATCGCTGAAGGAAATCCTGATCGAAAGTGGTGTAGGAAATGAGATCGGCGACGCGCTGCAGCACGTGAACATGCATCCCTTGCTGCTTGGATGGCTCATCGCATCAGTCATTCGCGTATGTGTTGGCTCCGCCACCGTCGCAGGTCTTACCGCCGCCGGCATCTTCGCCCCCATTCTCACTACGCTCGACGTAAATGCCAACCTGATGGTGCTTGCGATCGGCGCTGGCAGCCTCATGTTTTCTCACGTGAACGACTCCGGCTTCTGGCTCTTCAAAGAATATTTCAACGTAAGTATAAAAGACACAATAAAAAGCTGGTCGCTCATGGAGACGGTTGTTTCCATTGTCGGCATTATCGGCGTGCTCATACTCGACGCATTTATCTAATCACAATCATGAACAAAACTGCTGATCAATCATTCGAAGAACTTGGGTTGGTGTTACCCCCTGCGCCCAAGCCACTCGGCGTATACAAACCATTTCTGGTCGTAGGCAACCAGGTTTTCGTGTCGGGTCATGGCACTGTGAAAACAGATGGCACGCTGATAATCGGCAAGTAGGCGTTGACATAAACATGGAGGAAGCGAAAATTGCCGCACAACAGGTCGGTCTCGCGATACTGGCCACCCTTCGCGCAAACCTGGGCACGCTTAATAAAATAGGACGCGTAATCAAGGTGCTAGGCATGGTTAACGCAACGCCGGATTTTGAACGCCATCCTTATGTGATCAACGGTTGCAGTGAGTTGTTCGCCAAAGTGTGGGGCCAGGAAAACGGCATCGGCGTGCGTAGCGCGGTCGGCATGGGCTCTCTGCCCGACAACATACCCGTGGAGATAGAAGCACTCTTCGAGATTAAATCATAACGACTTAAAACGCTTGCCAGGCATGTGGTATAACATAAGCAACGCAGACACCGTCGATTCTCCCGGCCTGCTTTTTTACCCGGAAAGAATCAAAGAAAACATTCGCATACTCAAAACATTTGTTTCTGACGTAAGTCGTTTGCGGCCTCACGTGAAAACAAACAAGTGTGCCGAAGTGTGCCAGATGATGATGGACGAAGGCATTCAAAAATTCAAATGCGCAACCATCGCCGAGGCGGAAATGCTTGCCTTGCTCAAAGCACCCGATGTGCTCCTTGCCCACCAGCCCCTCGGCCCAAAGGGAGAAAGGCTGGTTAGGCTTGTTCAACAATTTCCCGGCACAAAATTCTCGTGCCTTGTCGACAACCACGAAACAGCACGATGGCTATCATCTGTGGCAGAAGCGCACGGCGTAACACTGCCGGTATTCATCGACCTTAACGTGGGCATGAACAGAACAGGTATAAAACCAGAAAATGCTTTTGAACTTTGGCAGGAAATAGAATCCATTGAGGGACTTCATTTCTATGGACTTCATGCCTATGACGGCCACCTTCGCGACCCCGATCTCGTGGTGAGAACACAACAATGCGACGATGCCTTCGAGGCCGTGGCATTGCTGCGCGAGAGAATTCATCGAACAAAGACGCTGAAATCACGGTGATCGCCGGCGGCACACCCACCTTTCCGATACACGCAAAACGCCCCGCCGTGCAATGCAGCCCTGGCACTTTCATTTTGTGGGACAAGGGTTATGAGCAAATACTACCCGAACAACCATTCCTTTTCGCCGGACTTGTCATCACACGCATTATTTCCAAACCCGCCGACCGCGTAATCTGCATCGACCTCGGCCACAAGTCCATTGCCTCCGAAAATGCGTTGGACAAAAGAGTCACCTTCCTCAATGCCGGCGCACTTACCCCAGTCGGGCACAGTGAAGAACACATGGTGCTGAGGGTGGACGACGACCGTGTTTATAAAGTCGGCGACGTGCTGTATGGTGTTCCCTATCACATCTGTCCAACGGTGGCCCTGCACGAATTTGCGACCGTGATAACCAGCGGCAAGGCGACCGGGGTATGGTCCATTGCATCGAGAAAAAGAAAACTGACCATCTGATGTTTACTGTCGACGCGCACCTTGACCTAAGCATGAACGCGATGGAATGGAATCGCGACCTGCGCATGCCCCTTTCAGAAATCAACAACCGTGAGCAGGGTATGAACGATAAGCCCGATCGGGGCCATGCAACCGTGTCGTTTGAAGAACTCCGGCGCGGTGATGTCGGCATCGTGGTAGCTACACAAATCGCACGGTACGTCGCCAAGGATAATCCGCTGCCAGGCTGGCGATCACCCGAGCAAGCATGGGCGCACACGCAGGCACAACGTACCTGGTATGCGGCCATGGAAGATGACGGGCAACTGTTCAACATCACCGATAACAAGCGTCTCGAACAGCACCTCGCTTATTGGTCAACCTCAAAAGATAAAAACAAAAAGATCGGCTATATTCTCAGCCTCGAAGGAGCCGATTCAATCGTCACGCTCGATCACCTCGAACGCGCATACAACTACGGACTCAGAGCAATCGGTCCGGCTCACTATGGCCCCGGCCGATATGCGCAAGGCACCGACGCAACAGGTGGCATCGGTAGCGCCGGGCGCGAATTGCTGAAAGCGATGGAAACACTCGGCATGATACTCGATGCCACGCACCTGTGCGACGAGAGTTTTTGGGAAGCGATGGACAACTTCAGCGGACCCGTTTGGGCAAGTCATAATAATTGCCGCACGCTCGTGAATCACAACCGCCAGTTCAGCGACGACCAGATAAAAGCGCTGATCGAACGCGGCGCCGTAATTGGCGCAGTGCTCGACACATGGATGATGGTGCCGGACTGGAAGCGCGGCATATCGACACCGAAAGGCACCAACTGCAATCTCGACGTGTTGATCAATCACATGGATCACATCTGCCAGTTGGCAGGCAACGCCAAACACGT
>JAAURZ010000188.1 GCA_012031955.1 Bacteroidia bacterium | reverse complement strand
ATCATGGTCGAGTTTTGCGTTGTATCATGCCGCACCGGTAGAAAATTTCCACGTCGCCATTCACCACATCGTTCTTGGTGAAGTAGCGTTCGACCGGCTCGCCGTCGACGTTATATGTCTTTATCTCTCCTGACTCCTGATCTTCGATGCTCTTCACCCGACCTGTGGAGTAGTAGTACGTCCACACGCCGGTCTTCTCGCCATTGGCTGTGTAGGCTCCTTCGGCTGATCTTTCCCCATTGTCGTAAAAGTACACCCACCTGCCCGTGCGCTTGCTGTCCGAAATTTGATTTCCGATGGCTTCGAGCTTGTTTGACTCCGAATACCAAAACGACACCGGCTTGTCTTTATCGATGGGTGGATACAGCTTCGGTGTGCGATGCGCGCCGAGCGCCTTGTTGGCCGCAGCGTAAAAATCCTTTAGTTGTTTGTCGTTTTTCTTTCTCCACTTTTCTGCTTTGTCGAGCGGTGCGGACGTGACAATGTGGTAGATGAAGGTTTCGTTGTGGCCGGCAGCTTTCAGTGCCTGGTATGTAGACAGGTAAAATGAGAGCCAAGGATCATCCGGGTTGTCGATGCCTTTTGGCATTTGATCGAAGAACAATTCGAACTGTTTCACTACGGCAACATCTGCCGGTATGTTGGACTTGAATCCTTTGTCCATCGCCAGTTTGGCGCGTATCATCTGATCCAGTCGCGCGAAATGGTTGGGTTCATTTGTTTCGACGCTTCCTTCCTCAGGAATTTCATTTTTCAATACATGTTCCAGGTAAACAAGAGCACCATTGTCCGAAGGGCTCACGCCCATATATATACCCAACGCCATCAGTGCTTGCGTTTTTCTTCCCTGCAGCACCATCAGTTTGCCGAGGTTAAAGTGGCTGCCGCCGTGAAAGGGGTTGAGCGAAAGGGTCTCAAAGAATTTTGTGCCCGCTTTTTCGTACTCCTTGTGATTGAAATAAGTTATGCCCAGGTTATAATGGAGCGAATAATCGAATGGGTATTCGGCAATGGCCTTGTTAAAAGTCTCTACCGATTTTTCAAAATGGCCCCCACGGTCGAGCGCGATGGCCAGCGACCTGTAGAGGTGCGCCTTGTAAATAGACGAAAGCGTGATACCTTCCTCCGCCGCATTGATGGCGTTGGGGTAATCTTCAGCGCCCAGGTAAGCCATTGCCAACTCCGACAGCATGTACACATAGTTGGTGTCGCGCCGGTCAATCGCTTTGTAAGTGAGCACGGCGTCGTCGAAGCGACCCGAGTCATAGAGAATTTTTCCCTTTTCAATTACTTCGCCTGAGTTAATCAACTCAATCTTTTGGGCATACAGGGAAAAGGAAACAAGAAAGAGGAAAAGCGTTGGAAGCCTGAAATACATCACCATAAACGTTTTAAGGAACTCCAAAAGTAATAAATAAGGGTTTTCCTGCCAAAACCTACGGCAACGCGGCTCCGGCCCTTTTTACACGCGTTCTTCCACCTTGTTCATAACCCGGGTTTGCACCTGGATCGACTCATGTGCACCAGCGAAGCAAGTCGCGGGTAAAACCTTCGTCGAGTCCCATGGCCTTGCCCATGGTGACGCGGGTTTTGATAATCTCTTCCCAGCGGTTCACCTGCAGTATGGTCACATTGTTCTCTTTTTTGAACTGGCCAATCTTCTCGGAAATTTTCATGCGCGCTGCAAGTTTTGACATGATCTCGTCGTCCAACTCGTCGATCTGCTCGCGCAAAATGCTCAACGTGTCTTTGAAACTCTTATTGTCGGTAGAGGCGGTACGGGCCACGAGGCCTTCGATGATTTTGCTGAGCGCTGCCGGCGTCACCTGTTGCTTGGCGTCGCTCCACGCCGCGTCCGGGTCGATGTGGCTTTCTATCATGAGACCGCTCATGTCGAGGTCTAATGCTTTTTGGGAAATGAACGGCAATAATTCACGGTTGCCTGAAATGTGGCTGGGGTCGCAGATAATTTCCAAGTCGGGGATGCGTGTTTTCAATTCTATCGACATATCCCACATGGGTGCGTTGCGGAACGGGCCTTTTTCGAATGATGAGAAGCCGCGATGGATGGCCACGAGTTTCGTAATGCCTGCTTTGTTGAGGCGCTCGAGGGCGCCGATCCAGAGTTCAAGGTCGGGGTTCACCGGGTTTTTCACCATCACCGGTATGTCTACGCCCTTCAGTGCGTCGGCGATCTCTTGCACGGAGAAAGGGTTCACGGTCGTGCGCGCGCCCACCCACAAAATGTCGACTCCCGCCTTAAGGCATGCCTCCACGTGGGCCGCATTGGCTACTTCCGTTGTTACGGGCAGGCCGGTTTCCTGCTTTGCCTGCACAAGCCACTTGAGGCCTTCGGCACCGGCGCCTTCAAACTGGCCCGGCCTTGTGCGCGGCTTCCAGATGCCGGCACGCAACGCGTGCACTTTGCCGGTGGCGGCAAGCTGCTTCGCGGTGGATATCATTTGTGTTTCCGTTTCGGCGCTGCACGGACCGCTGATGATGAGCGGACGCCCGGCGGTGGGCAACCAACTGCTGATCGATTCTAACTGCAATGTCTTTTTCATGATATTGATGCTGATAGTTTTAGTCTTTAAAATTTATTGTGTCACGCCGCTCACCTCAGTGTCGAGCAGCAATTCGGTTTCCTTCTTTTGTTTCAGTTCAATGCCGTCGAGCACTGTGCGTATGTGGTTCGCATCGGTCATGATCTGGTGTAGTTTGGTGATGTCGCGCTTCATCAGGTAGTACTGAAATTTCTGCAAGTGCATTATGTACTCCAGCAGTGCCTGGCTCAGGTACTCGGCATTTTGTTCGAATATTGGTGCCCACATATCGGGCGAACTTTTGGCCAGTCGAACGGTGGAGGCAAAACCACTACCCGCCAGGTTGAAAATATTCTTCTCGTCTTTTTCAATATCCAAAACAGTTTGCCCCAACAGGAAAGCACTCACGTGCGACAGGTGCGATACATAGGCCACATGTTTGTCGTGCTCCACAGGGTCCATGTATATCGTGCGCATGCCAAGCGCTTTGAAAATACGGGTGGCTACTTCCAGCGCACGGTCCGACGATTTTTCGCGTTCGCAGATAATGTTGGTTTTGTTTAGAAACAGTCCGCTAAACGCCGCGTCGGGCCCTGAATTCTCGGTGCCGGCAATGGGATGCGCCGCCACAAACTGAGCGCGCCGCGGGTGGTCGCTTACCGACTTGCATATTTGCGACTTGGTGGAGCCCGCATCAATCACCACTGTGTGGTCGGCGGCATTATCCAGCGCTGTGGTGAGCACCTTTTGAATTGCACTTACCGGTATGGCCGAAATCACCACGTCGGCCGTTCGCACCGCTTCGTCCAACGGCTTCACTATGTCTACCAATCCCAACGCAAGCGCGCGCAGCGCGTTTTCTTCGTTCGCATCCACGCCGGTAATTTCGCTCGCCAGCTTCGCCTTGCGCAAATCGATGGCGATGCTGCCGCCGATCAACCCCACGCCTATTATTGCCACTTTCATACTTTTGCTTTTTCGTTCACAAATATCGTCAACCTCCGCAATGCTTCTTCAAATACTTCGGTAGTGCTGCACAGCGAGATGCGGACGTAGCGCTCGCCGGCGTCGACCGAAATAAAACCCGGTGTGATGAACACTTTGGTGCTGTAGAGAATGTCGTCTATCCACTGCTCCACATGGCCGATGTGTTCCGGCACTTTAGCCCACACAAAGAGGCCGGCCTGGTTGTCGGAGTACGTACAACCCAACAAGTCGAGGATTTTTTTTGCCAGCGCTTGCCGGGTGCGGTAGAGTTTGTTCAACTCATCGAACCAACTTTTTCCATTTTTCAACGCTTCGGCTGCCGCTTGCTGCATAGGCAGAAACATGCCCGAGTCCATGTTACTCTTTACACGCAGCACCGCGTCTACATACGCTTGCTTTCCAGTTACCCAACCGAGACGCCAGCCTGCCATGTTGTGCGACTTGCTAAGTGAATTCAATTCGAGCGCTACGTCTTCGGCGCCTTCGATTGACAGCAGGCTTAATGGCTGGTCGTTGAGGATGAGGCTGTACGGATTGTCGTTCACGATCAAAAACTGGCGTTCGCGAGCCAGGTCTACAAGCGCTTTTAATTCATCGCGCGTGGCTATGCGGCCCGTCGGCATGTGAGGGAAGTTGACCCACATGAGCTTTACCCTCGACAAGTCGGACTTCCTCAATGCATCCACGTCGATGCCCCAGTCCAGGTCTTCTCGCAACTGGTACGGGCGAAGTGTGGCACCCACCAGGTTGGCTACCGATGAATAAGTGGGATAGCCCGGATTGGGTATCAGCACTTCGTCGCCCTCGTTTACAAACGCCATGGCTATATGCATGATGCCTTCCTTCGACCCCATCAAAGGCAGTATCATCGTCTCGGGGTCGAGCGACACATTATATATAGTGCGGTAGAAGTCGGCGATACCCTGGCGGAAGGCGGGTATGCCTTTGTAGCTTTGATAGCCGTGGTTGAATGGAAGCTTCGCGGCAGTGACAAGTGCATCAATCGCTTTCGACGACGGTGCCTGATCGGGGCTGCCGATGCCCAGGTTGATGGCGCGCAGTTCGGGCGAATCGAGCTTGCGCACTTCGGCCAGCTTCCTGCTGAAGTAGTATTCTTCTACATTCTTGACACGATTGGCAAATTCTATATTCATTATCGGTACTCGATTTTGGCTTTTTTGTATTCGCCCAGCACATTCAGGTTTCTTACCTGCCGCAGCACCACGCGCATGGCGTGGTCGTACTGGCTGCGCTTCTTCCACTCCACATCGATGTGAATGGAGTATTCGCTCGGCCTGCCGATGATGGGTATTGACTGTATCTTCGACAGGTTGATGTTGTTCTCCTTCAACGTCATCAGCGCGTCGGCGAGGCTTCCCACCTCGTTGGCCACTTCAAAACACAGCGATGCTTTGTTGGTGGGTGTTTTGCCGCTCCCTTTTTTACTCAGCACAAGGAAGCGCGTGAAATTCTTTTTATGTGTTTCCACACGTCGTTCCAGAATTTTCAGTCCAAATTTCTTCGCGGCGAACTCATTGGCAAGGGCGCCGGTTGTTTTGAGTTTCTTTTCTTTGATCCTTTTCGCCGAAAGGGCCGTGTCGTCGCTTTCGCGGATATCAATACCGTTGAGTGAGTGCAAAAACTCGGTGCACTGGCGTATGGCCATCGGATGCGACTCGATGCAGGTAAGGTCGCTCACGGTTACGCCGGGCAGCGCCAGCAGGTGCATGTGAATGGGAATGTACAGCTCGCCGATAATATTGAAGTGATACTGCTGCAACAGAAAGTAGTTGGGCAGTATGCTTCCGGCAATGGAGTTTTCAATGGCCATCACCGCGTAGTTGGCGGCGCCGCTGTCGAGCGCTTCGCACAGGTCATGGAAAGACAGGCACTCCACTGTTTGGATGGGTTCATTGAAATAGTGTAGTGCGGCAACTTCATGAAAGCTGCCGGTTATGCCTTGTATGGCTACGCGCGTCTTTTTCCTTTTTGTGGATGCCATCCGATTCGTGATCATTTTTTGTTACAAAGCAAAGTCAAAAAAAAAAGTCCCGGCTTACCGGGACCTTTTGAGATTTTGTATCGTTGTCACAACACACCACTCTTAAAGTCCCGCCTTGGGTCTAAAGAA
>JAAURZ010000187.1 GCA_012031955.1 Bacteroidia bacterium | reverse complement strand
GGCATCGTTAAGCACCGACTTGATCTTCATGAGTGCCGACTCGAACGCATGCCGGATGGAGTCGTCGGTCATTTTCTCCACCAGTTTCCAGGCCAGCATAAGCGCGCCCGCTTCTTCCTGGTTGAACATGACTGGCGGAAGATGATAACCGTCGACAATAAAATATCCCTTTCCCGCCTCGGATCCGATAGGGACACCCGCCTCCATCAGCGCCTTTACGTCGCGGTACACGGTACGCAGGCTGATCTCAAAACGGTTGGAAATCTCTTCAGCCTTCACAACACGTTTTGTCTGAAGGTGAATGAGTATAGCGGTGAGGCGATCTATTCGATTCATCGTCACCAAAAATAAGGATTGTCCAGGCCATTCAGGTGA
Organism: Bacteroidia bacterium; assembly: GCA_012031955.1. Next base: position 5,294 of record JAAURZ010000187.1, on the reverse strand, counting down.
CTGTATCAAAATTTTTCAGCTACAAACATGACAGGTTGTGACTTCCGCCGTGGGTGTGGATTAAGAGCACAAACATGTTCAGTTAGCCATTAACTGCCGCGCGGTTCCATTTTAAACTAAACCTTAAATGCGATACACTATGGAACCTAAGAAGAATCCGCGCTACGACGTACACCGGTACCGCAGCGCCTTGTTTTCAGTGGGAATGATTGCCGCGCTGTCGATACTCATTCGTGCTTTTGCATGGAGGGCCGAGGTGGTAAAGACCATCATTGAGCCTGTACGCGAGGAGCGCGAGGCCTTTGCGATGCCTGAAATCATCCCCGACAATTTCGTGGTGGACAAAGCTCACGCTCCCCACCAAGCCCAGGAATCCGACCGTGTTTATCGAAGTAAAAAATGATAACGCGACCATTGAGGACGACGACATGCCGGATATTGAAAACGAACCGGGTCCGGTTGTGGCTACCTTGCCTGTCGACGTGGTTGAAGTGCCGAAAGACTCGATAGAAGAGCCGTTCAGGTTCGTGGAGAAAATGCCCGAGCCCGAAGGCGGCATGCAGGGCTTTTATAAATCGCTGAAGAAGAATTTGAAATACCCCGCGGCCGCCCGCCACAAGGGCACCGACGGAAAGGTGTTTGTCGAATTCACGGTAACACGGCACGGCACGCTCGACAATTTCAAAGTGATAAAAGGAATCGGCGACGGGTGCGATGATGAAGCAATCAGGGTGATAAAGCTCACTAAGTGGAAGGCGGGCAAACAGCGCGGTGTACCCGTGAATGTGCGCCTGGTGCAGACAATCTATTTCAGTTTACAGTAGCAGTGCATGGTGCGTGCCCTCAGGCGGTGCGCACCTTTTGCTTACGCCGTCACGCGTAGTTGGTTGTTCCATGCGTCGTAGGTTTCGCGGAAACGCACACGGCCTTCTTCTATAATCTCGTTGGCGCGGTAAAATTCGAAGACACCGCACGCGCTGCGCGGGATATTGACCACCATGTCGGGTTTGTGCATGCTGATCGTCAATTCGGTGATACGATCCTGCGCCATGTCGTACGACTTCGTGAGGAGGTCGAAGAAGCCAAGTTGTGTGATGGTCTCTTCTTCCCTGATCTCCTGCTTGAGTACCTGCGTCCTGAACGCGTCGATCATCCGCAGGTACGCCGCCCTTTCTTTGTTTTCGTCTTGCTGCGCAGCCGGTCGTCCCGGGGTGTTGTGATTCAGGTTCACCGCCACCACTATATCGCCGGGCTCTCGGCGAACGAGGTTCAAAGGCAACGGGTTGAGCACGCCGCCGTCAACCAACTGGCGCTTGCCGTCAAGCACGGGTGTGAATACCGTGGGAATGGCGATGGATGCCCGCAGTGCGGCGAACAAACTTCCTGACGTAAAGTGTACTTCTTTGTTGGATAGCACATCGGCTGCCACTGCTGTGAAGGGAATTGGAAAACGTTCAATCTGGTGATCGCCAATGAAGTCGGCGATGGCCTTGAACACGCGCTCTCCTTTTACAAAGCCCTGGGCTGAAAGGGTGAAGTCGAGCAGGCGGAACACATCCATCTTGGTCAGCGTGATCAGCCAATGCTTGTATTCCTTCAGATAGCCGGAGCAATACCACACCGCCTACCACAGCACCCATGGAACAGCCCACGACCTCTTTGACAGAAAAACCCTCGCGTTCAAGCTCTTCAATTACGCCGATGTGCGCCATGCCTCTGGCGCCACCGCTTCCCAAAACCAACCTGACAGTGCGCATGTACAACGTTTATAACAGCCGATTCAAGATAGTAAAAATCAAACTCCGTGGCCGCCCGGTGTCGGTTAAATGTGTGTAAAGTGAACGAATACGAACAGCCTTCATGCAAAATCGAACAACGCCTTCAGGCGAAAATGGGATTTTAAGGCGCTCATGCATCCTTTTTAGAAACGTACAGTCTTTGCGTTGATCTAAGTGTTAACCCCCGCACAAACCTATTTCGTATGCTCAAGAATTATCTGAAGGTTGCGTTTCGCTCTATCGTACGCAGCAAACTCACTTCTTTCATCAACATTTTCGGTCTCGCTTTCGCGATGGCCTGCAGCCTGCTGATTTACCTGTACATACAAGATGAACTCAAATACGACCGCTTCAACAAAAATGCGGACCATATCTATCGCGTCACACGCAACTTCCTGTCGCAGGACGGTTCCGTGAGCCTGCACCTCGGCCATGTTGCCCCACCGTTTGGCCCGCTGCTCAAGAATGATTTCCCCGACATGACGAAGGTAGCGCGCACGCTGCAGTTTAACCTGCTGCTTGCGGTGGAAGAAAATGGAGAGCGTACAAAAACTTCAATGAGCCGAACACCTTCATCGCCGAGCCGGAGATATTCGACATCTTCACCATTAAAGTACTCGACGGCAATTCGCAAACATCATTGTCGAGACCTTTTACAGTCATGTTGTCAGACAAAATGGCTGACAAGTATTTCAACACGCAACAGGTACAAGGCAAACATTTGCGAGCCAACAATCAACTTGACCTTGAAGTGACGGGCACATTTGAATCATTCCCGGCGCAATCGCACTGGCACCCTGACTTCCTTGTCTCCTTCAGCACGCTCAACGACAGCACCATTTACGGCAAGCGTGGCCTCGAAACCAACTGGGGCAATAACTCCTTTGCTACGTACGTGCTGGCGGGCGATCAGTTCGACAAAGACAAACTTGAGGCACAGTTTCCTGCCTTCATCGACAAGCATATGGGCAACAATGGCAATCCGGTAATGCCATCCACCTACACCAACATTTTTCTGCAACCGCTTGCCGACATCCACCTGCGTTCCCACCTCGACTCCGAGATCGAGGCCAACGGCAACATCAACAATGTGTACATGATGGGCGTGATCGGTGTGTTCATCATGCTTATTGCCGGTTTCAACTTTGTTAATCTTTCGACCGCCCGCGCCACCAAGCGATCGAAGGAGGTAGGCCTGCGTAAAGTCGCAGGGGCTTTCAAGACGCAACTCATTTTCCAGTACCTGAGCGAATCCATCATGATTGCTGCGTTTGCTATTGTTCTTGCCATAGCATTTGCATGGCTTTCCCTCGGCTGGCTGAACGACTTCACCAACAAATCACTGACGTTGAGCCTTACTACCCAGTGGCCGCTGTACGCGGGGCTTATTGCGGTGGCGCTTCTTGTAGGGGTGCTTGCGGGTATTTATCCCGCATTTATCATTTCCGGGTTTAAGCCGGCGCTTATCGTGAAGGGCGACGCCAGCAAAGGCAAGGGCACACTTCGCAAGGTGTTGGTAGTGGCACAGTTCTCAATTTCGGTAATGCTCATCGTGGCTACGCTTATCACGGTTCAGCAGTTGCAGTTCATGAACAACCGCCAACTGGGATATAGCAAAGACCAGGTGGTTACGCTGCGTTACTTCGGGCAAGAGCTTTCAAATAACTACGATGCGTTTTACAATGAGCTTGTGAAGAGCGCCTCTGTACGCAACATGGCCCGGTCAAGCAGGATACCAACGGGCCGGCTGCTTGACTCAAGCGGCGCACAGATAGAGCAGGGCGATTCGCTGGTGGCGACGAATGTGGTGATCAAGTTTGTGCGTACCGACTATGAATTTTTCGATACGTATGAAATTCCCCTTGTCGCCGGGCGGAATTTTTCGAAGGAAATAAAAACCGACGACTCGTTGGCCTACGTCCTCAACGAATCGGCGGTCGCCATGATTGGCTGGACGCCGGGCGAAGCCGTAGGCAAGGTGTTTCCAGTATGGTGGGGGTAAAAGGGCAAGTGGTTGGCGTTGTGAGAGACTTCCATTTCGAATCGCTGCACGAACCGATTATCCCGCTTGTATTTCAGCCTTCGCAGTTCTACAGCCGCATCTCACTGAAGCTGGCTGGCAGCAACGTGCAGGATGGCATCGCGCACCTGGAAAAAGTCTGGAGCGAGTTCTTGCCGGAGCGCCCTTTCGAATACTCTTTCCTCAACGACCAGTACCAGGACTTATATGAAAGTGAACAACAGCAGAGTGAATTGTTCACGCTCTTCTCCGGCCTGGCAATCCTCATCGCTTCGCTTGGGCTTTTCGGTCTGGCCACCTTCAACACGTTGCAACGACTGAAGGAAATCGGTATCCGCAAGGTACTCGGCGCATCGATACCGAGCATTTTGAGATTGCTCACCGAGGGAATCGTAGTGCTCATCGTCGTCGCCAACGCGATTGCATGGCCGGTTGCCTGGTACTTCATGAACGACTGGCTAAACAGTTTTGCGTATCATGTAAACATGAACGTGGGCATCTACATACTCTCAGGCGCCCTGGCTGTTTTGCTCGGACTCGTGACCGTGAGTGTACAGACTATACGCGCTGCCATGAGTAACCCGGCCAACACCCTGCGCTACGAGTAAAGAAAAGACTTCATAATTTTTCGTGCTCACATTTATGGAATCATAGGCTGTTGTACATCTAAACGGGTGTAACAAACATTTCAGCTTTATGAAAACATGGACAGTGACAATGGCCGGCATGGCGGTAGCAGGCTGCCTTTGCCTTGCGGCATTTGTGCCCTCGGTAGAAACAAAAGAAAAGCCACAGCCCTTGGCCAGGCACAGCATTCCCAAGGGATGTGTTTTCCGCACCGTAATGGGTGAAGAGTCGTCGGAGGGTAGCGCCGCTTACAAGACGCCCGAGCATGTACAACGCTCCGTTAACCTGGGCCTTGCGTGGATAGCGCAGGCACAACACAACAATGGCGGCTGGGGAGCGGGCAGCCATAGCCAGCAAGATGTGCGCAACCCGCACGCCGTGCCACCCGACCCCGCCACGACTGCGATGGTGGCGATGGGCATTCTGCGCAGCGGTTCCACGCTTACGAGCGGCGCTTACAGCAAGCAACTACAACAGGCGCTGGAATTTATCCTTCGCGCTGCGGAGCAGTCCGAATCCTCCTCGCCCACCATCACCGATGTGACCGGCACCCAAATTCAAACTAAACTCGGCAGCAACATCGATGTGATACTCGCGTCGCAGTTTCTTTCCAACATCATCGACTATGCCGGTCATGACGCGGCACTAAAGAAACGAATTCAGGGGGCGCAGGAAATCTGCGTACACAAGATCCAGCGCTCGCAAGATGTTAACGGGAGCATGCGTGGCTCCGGCTGGGCGGGTGTACTTCAATCTTCTCTGGCCACCACCGCGCTGGAAAGTGCGCAAGCAAAGGGTGCCGATGTGGATGAAGAGAAACTGAGCAAGGCCCGGGGATTTTCAAAAGAACAACTACAACGCCGAGACAG
>JAAURZ010000186.1 GCA_012031955.1 Bacteroidia bacterium | reverse complement strand
GTTCTTTCCGTCGGCAGGTGTTTCAGACGGCGATGTCCAGAATGCCGTCGTTTTGGGAAGATGGCGAAGAACGCGGTCGACAGCGGTCAGTTCGAGCACCTGCAGCCGGAGATGAATGCCGCTGGCGCCATAGAAATAAAGCCCAATCTCGTGCTCATGGAGAAGCGCGGCCAGAAAGCATTTTCGGTGTGGTCCAGGTTTATTGCGCAAGGAGGCGCAGTTGAATCGACAGGCCGGAAAATCCGGGTTCACATCTTCATGTATCTGCTTCCCACGGCCATATTTGTCTTGTCGCCGCTCCTGTGGGTTGTTTCCAAGATCATGCTCATCGTTATGCACAAGAAACTTAATAAAGAAGTGGCCTACCACATGCAAAACGGTCTGCGCTAGTGCGTGTCACTTGCGCGGCACCGGGAGTGCGCTTTAATATTTTGGCAGAAAACACTACTTTCGCACTCTACTATTAATAGATCAAATTCAAATTCTTATTATTGCCCCCAAAAAAGGACGCAGAGGATGAACCGCAGTGTTTACATAACGAGATTAGCAAGTTTCTTACCGAACGAACCCGTTGTCAACGACGAAATCGAGTCAATATTGGGTCTGATCAACGGGTTGCCCTCCAAGGCCAAGCCCCTGATTTTGCGTAATAACAAGATCAAGAAACGCTACTATGCGATGGACCGCAACGGCCAGCGTACACATACAAACGCGCAGCTTACATCTGTTGCCGTCGAGAAACTGTTCGACGACGACTTCACCAAAGAAGACGTGCAGATACTCTCTTGTGGCACAACGTCACCAGACCAGGTCCTGCCTGCGCACGCAGCCATGGTGCACGGTATTCTCGGTGGGCATCCGGTAGAGATCAACTCCGCCACAGGCGCATGCAGCGCGGGCATTCAGGCCCTCAAATTTGGTTTCCTCTCCATCAAGGCGGGTGGGGCCGACAACGCGGTGTGTACAGGATCCGAGCGTTTCTCGAAATGGATGCTGGCCAAATATTTCAAGGAAGAAGCAGCAAAAGTGGCGGAACTTGAAGGCGACGGAATAATCGCTTTTGAAAAAGACTTCCTGCGCTTCATGTTGTCCGACGGCGCAGGTGCCGCATTGCTCGAGTCAGAGCCGAACAAACACGGCATTTCCCTGCGGGTGGAGTGGATAGAGCAGCGCTCGTTTGCACACGAGTTGCCAGCATGCATGTATGCCGGCGCGTCGAAGAACGGCAACGGCGAACTCGAAGGCTGGTCGGATCTCGATCAGGAAAAATGGACGAGAGATTCCGTATTCGCTATCAAGCAAGACACCAGGCTGTTGGGAGAATACATCGTGAAAAAAGGGGGCGAGTTGCTTAGAAAAATCGTCGACGAAAAAGGCCTCGATATCACCACCATCACATACTTTCTGCCACACTTGTCTTCGCAGTATTTCGGCCCCCGCATAGAAAAGGAGCTCGCTTCACTGGGCATGGACGTGCCCGCGTCAAAGTGGTTTACCAACCTGTCGTGGGTGGGCAACGTGGGCGCAGGCTCGCCTTACCTGATGTTGGAGGAACTGTTCCACTCGGGTAAACTGAAAGAAGGCGATACCTTGCTTATGATGATTCCGGAAAGCGCCCGATTCAATTATGCGTATGTGCTGCTAACCGTGGTATGACCCCGCTTCCTTCGTTCCCTTAATCGCATTCTATGAAACAAGAAAACGTACCTCAGGACGAAGAGAATCTGAACGAAGGAAAGCTCGCCAAGCTTTACTACGCCACCGACGACAAGGGACACTACGTGAAGGTGAACAGCATTGGCTGGGAACCTGAAACAGTGGCCATGCAACAAGCCTGGGAAGTGGTGAGCGCCGAAGTGGAAGACGCCCGCCGGCAAGTGCTGGACGGAAAGGCAAGCCCCATTCTCTATTTCACGAAGAAAAACATCATGACCACACCCATGGTCGCAAGCTACGTAGGCACCCTTTCACTCTTTGTTAAATTGCACATGAAGCCATTTTTCTTCAAGCGGCTGAGCAAATCGAAGTTGGAGAAATACGCATATACATTCAGAATTTCAGTGGACGAGCTTACCGATATCGAAAGACTTAAAAAGCAGCATGAAGGTTGAATTCACACACAAGCAATCCGCGCACTGCGAAAATGGAGTAATCTCCAACCTGCTTCGTTTTCATGGTCTGGATTTCGACGAGCCCATGATCTTTGGCATCGGATCGGGACTGTTCTTTTCCTACTTACCCTTCGTAAAAGTCAATGGCATACCGGTGGCATCCTATCGCATATGGCCCGGCCACATATTCAAACGATTCTCTACCCGCATAGGCATCCATATCGAGCGAAAAAATTTTCCACGCCCAAAGCCGCGATGACCGCGCTGGATCAGATGCTGGAAAAGGGTCAGCCCGTGGGCATGCTCACTTCCGTCTTCTACCTCGACTACCTTCCCGCTGCCTACCGCTTTCACTTCAATGCACACAACATAATCGTGTTCGGCCGCAACAACGGTAAGTACCTCGTAAGCGACCCGGTAATGGAGTATACAACCGAGATAGCTTACGAAGACCTGGTGCGCGCACGGTTTGCGAAAGGGATGCCGGAACCGAGCGGGCGCATGTACTATCCTGTACACCTGCCAGGCGACTACAACATCAACAAGGCAATATGGACAGGCATAAAACAGACCAGCGACCACATGACGCACATACCAGTGCCGCTCTTCGGTGCGAAAGGCATGAAGTGACCTGGCCGGCCGCTTGCGCAAGTGGCCGGAGAAAATCGGTAACCGGAAGGCTATTCTCTGGCTTGGCAACGTGATACGCATGCAGGAAGAAATAGGCACAGGCGGCGCAGGCTTCCGGTTCATCTATCGGCCTTTCTCGACCAGGCCAGCGCACGACTTCAGGACGACAAGCTTTTTCAACTTTCGAAACGCCTTACCAAAACAGGCGATCAGCTTCGCGAGTTTGCTTACTATGCCGGGCGCGTATGCAAGAACAGAACCTCCGATACAAAGACCTTTGCAGAACTTGGCGATATGCTGGAGGATTGTGCCAACCAGGAGCAGGCTATCTTCAGCGAACTTTTTGAACTGAGCAAATCCAAATGATCAACAACATCGTTCAGCTTGACGGTGTAACCAAACAATATCCCAACATGGCAAAACCCGCCGTGTCGGACCTTTCGCTTAGTATTGCCGAAGGCGCCACCTATGGCCTTCTGGGTCCCAACGGCGCGGGAAAATCGAGCACCGTCATGATGTTGTGCGGGCTCTCGCGTCCCACACAGGGCAGTGTGCGCGTTGTCGGGCTTGATGCTACCGAAGAAGGCGCTGCCGTGCGGCGGCAGATTGGCGTGGCTCCGCAGGAGATCGCGCTCTTCCCCACGCTCACCGCCGTGGAGAACCTACGCTACTTCGGCCGCATGTACGGATTGGAGGCAGCGGTAATACGGACGCGCCTGCAGTACTATCTGCATGCGTTCGGCCTGGAAGAAAAAACCAACAAGCGGGTGCAGACTTTTTCGGGCGGCATGAAGCGCAGGCTCAATCTGATCGCCGCTTTGCTGCACGAACCCAAACTCATTATACTCGACGAACCTACGGCGGGCGTCGACGTGCAATCGCGAAACATGATCCTGGATTTTCTCACGGAACTGAAAGCGAAGGGCACCACCATCATTTACTCGTCGCACGTGCTGGAAGAAGCCGAGCGCATTTGCACGCACATCGGCATCATGGACGAAGGCAAGTTGATAGTGCAAGGCACACTCACCGATGCGCTCGACGCGCACAACGAGTGCGCCAACCTGGAGCAGTTATTTTTAAAACTCACCGGCAAACGCATAAGGGATTGAAAGTACTGGCTACCGTATACAAAGAATTTCTGCTGCTGCTACGCGACCCGGGCGGCATGGCCCTCATATTCCTGATGCCCCTTGCGCTCGTACTGGTAATGGCACTCGTGCAAGATGCTCCCTTCAGAGACTACCAGGAAATAAAAATAGATGTTCTGTTTGTCGACTACGACCGCGACTCGTTGAGCAGCAAAGTGCGACAGGCATTCGCCGAAGCGCAAAATGTGAAGCTGGTGGAGGAAAGCGACAGCCTTACCGCGCGCGAACTGATACGCAGCGGCGACTACAAGGCCGCAGTCATTCTGCCGCACAATGCAACCACAATCCTGAAAGGAAAAACCCGGCAAATGATCGGAGCCGTTTTCAAGAACCTCGGCCTCAATACCACCGTGGATTCCGCGCAGCTTCCGGTCATCGACATTGAAGTGCTGTTCGACCCGGCCATCAAGGCAAACTACAAGCAGGCCATATCCGGTTCCATAGAAAAAATTATTGCCAACGTGCAATCTGCCTGGATACTCGACGAACTTCAAAATCAGTTGGCCGAAGGAAAGGAGGACTACCAAAAACTCACATTCGACCTGGGAGAAATCTTCAGCGTAGACCATAAGTACGCGGCCAAAGACCAGCGCACGGGCATGCGACTGAATTCAGTGCAACACAACGTGCCTGCGTGGACCATGTTCGCCATGTTCTTCATTCTGTTTCCCCTGGCCGGCAACTTCATTAAAGAGCGCGAGGAGGGAAGCATGCTGCGCCTCCGACTTATCTCCGGGTCGCAGTTTCCGGTAATAGCCGGTAAATTCTCTTTTTATTTCCTCGTCTGCATCATACAGTTTGTGCTCATGGTGGCTGTGGGCCTGTTTATTATGCCGCTGTTGGGGTTGAATAAACTCGAACTGGGCTCAAACGTAGTTGGCATCTTGCTCGTGGCCAGTTCCGTGGCAATGGCCGCCACCGGGTACGGCACCCTCATAGCGGTTTATTTCAAAACCCCGCAGCAGGCATTGTCGTTTGGGTCGATCTCCGTGGTCATCCTGTCAGCCCTGGGAGGGGTGTGGGTGCCGGTGTATGTGATGCCCGAAATTCTCCAGACAATCAGCCGTTTTTCGCCGCTCAATTGGGGATTGGAATCGTTTAATGATTTATTTTTGCGCGGTGCCTCCACAGCGGCCATCATGCCCGATGTGTTGAAGCTAATAGGATTTGCCATCGTTACCCTCGCGGGCAGCGTGGTTATTCACAAAGCACGAACAGTAGTTTAATTGAAACAGACATTCACATGCAAACCACCGAAGAACTGATACCCGAACTTCAGGCCCTCATCATCAAGCAACTCAACCTCGAGGGAATGACGCCCGCGGATTTCGACGAGAATACGCCCCTCTTTGGCGAAGGCCTCGGCCTCGACTCCATCGACGCGCTCGAACTGGTGGTGTTGCTCGATAAAAACTACGGCATCAAACTGTACGACCCCAAAGATGCGCGCAAGATATTTTATAGTGTGAAAACCATCGCCGAATATATCCAGCAGAACAGACCTCAGGCATGAGTTCACGTGTCTTCATCACAGGATTCGGTATCATTTCCTCCATCGGCAAAAACGCCAACGAAAACTTTCAGTCACTCGTCAACCAACGTACCGGCTATAGTGAACTGGAGGTGGTGGAAACGATGCACCGCAGAACACTGCGTTCCTGTGAGGTGAAGCTGAGTGACGACGAACTTTGCAGCCTTGCACATGTCATGCCGTTTCAGGGGTATACACGAACCGCGCTGCTGGGCCTTATAGCTGTGGGAGAGGCGCTGCGGACCGC
>JAAURZ010000185.1 GCA_012031955.1 Bacteroidia bacterium | reverse complement strand
GTACGCGGGCTTCGACGAGACCTACCTGAAGATGGGCGTCGCATTCGACAAGCTTTACTATGAGTCAGACACCTACTTGCTTGGCAAAGAAGAAGTACTGAAAGGTGTGGAGAAAGGCGTGTTCTTTCGCAAAGACGACGGCTCCGTGTGGGTAGATCTTACTGCCGACGGTCTCGATCAGAAGTTGCTGTTGCGTTCCGATGGAACATCGGTATACATGACGCAAGATATCGGTACCGCTATTCTGCGTTTCCGTGATTTTCCCAAAATAGACGGCCAGGTATACACCGTGGGCAACGAGCAAGAGTACCATTCAAAGTGCTGTTCCTCATCCTCGACAAGCTGGGTTACACGTGGGCCAAAAAATGCTACCACTTGTCGTACGGCATGGTAGACCTGCCTTCCGGCAAAATGAAATCACGCGAAGGAACCGTGGTGGATGCCGACGACCTCATCGACGAGATGGACGCTGAAGCTGAACGCCAGACGAGAGAGCTGGGCAAAATAGACGTGATGGACGGCGCCGAAGCACAGCGCCTGTTCCACATGATCGGCCTGGGTGCACTTAAATTCTTTTTATTGAAAGTAGATCCGAAAAAGCGCATGCTCTTCGATCCCGCTGAGTCCATTCAGCTCCAGGGGTTCACCGGTCCCTTCATCCAATACACCCATGCACGTATTCGTGCCATCCTGCGAACCGCTGCCGCCATGCCGGTGGAAGTCGATGTAAACGCATTGGCGTCCGTGGCTCAACTGGAACCTGCCGAACGCGAAGTCGTACAAGTAGTGAGTGCCTACGAAGCGAAGGTCAAGGAAGCCGCGCGCGAGTATTCACCGGCCATTATCGCCAACTACGCCTATGAGGTGGCCAAAACATACAACCAGTTCTATCAGTCCATTCCCATTTTCAAAGAAGCCGACGCCGGCAAGCTCCGGTTTCGCATCGCCCTGTCGCACTGCGCCGCCTCCGTTATCGCCAAGGCCATGGGCCTGCTGGGTATCGAAGTGCCCGAGCGCATGTAGCCCTTGCGGGGAAATTGAAAATGCCTAACTTTTAGGCAGCCGTCAAGGTTTGGTTGCATGAAACGAATCAGATTCAAAAAGAAGGGCTGGACAAAATCATTCTACATTAACAAACTCATCGACTTGATGATTGTTGTTGTGGGCGTGACTGTAGCCTTTCAACTCAACAACCTGAAGGAACGAAGCGACCAACGTAACCTCGAGCGTTTCTACCTGGAGGGAATCCTCGCCGACCTTGGCAAGGACATGGATGCTTACAACAATATTCTGAAAAGCCTTGAGTCGGACCAACGCATGGCCACCGGGGCCCTTGATCGGCTAGCCGATGCACAATATGTGAACGATTCTTTGGGGAGTGCCCTCGTAAGCATTATGTCGCTGAACACCTTCAGGTCAAACAGCAGCACATACACCACGTTGCTCAATGGCAACGGCATGAGCGCTATTCGCAATACAGAAATTCGTAACCTGATAAGCGACCACTACGATCAGTACAGGCCGATATACCGCTTCGAGAGTGTGTATACCGAAGTACTGCTGAAGCTGTTCGACTATGCGAGTGCCTATTGCGATTTTACGACAGCGAAAATTGTAGACTCCACCATTGGCGATCGCGTCCAAACCAAAAACATGCTGCTGGTAGTGCGCGCTCAGTTAGACGACGGCATTGGTCAATACAATCGATCGCTGGAAAAGGCCAACGACCTTACATCAAGTATTCGCGCCTACTTGCGGGAATAAGTATAACTTGAGCAAAAGCCGCCACAGAAAAACATACAATGAATTAAAATTCACGTGTCCACAAAAATCAAAATTATAACCAGATGAAATGAGCATAAAGAAAACTATACCCAGCGGGATGTTAATTGCAAAGATCCCTTTAGGTAAAAACTCTCAAGATGCGAATTCCATAGGTCCATTAAAATCAATTATTAACATATGAAAACGTTACTTCTTTTTATTATGACAATGCTGCCGGTAAGTTCTATTTATGATTTTAAAATGAATGCCATCGACGGTCAGGAGATCGACTTCTCGCAATACAAAGGCAAGAACCTGCTGATCGTAAACGTGGCGTCGCGTTGTGGTTATACGCCGCAATACGCAGACCTGGAGAAGCTGCACGAGTCGTTTGGCGACAAGGTGGTTATCCTGGGATTTCCGGCTAACAATTTCGGCGCGCAGGAGCCGGGCTCGAACGATGAGATCGCATCGTTCTGCCAGAAAAACTATGGCGTAAAATTTCAGATGTTCGAAAAAATTTCAGTGAAAGGCGAAGACCAGGCGCCGCTCTACCGGTACCTGAAGGAGAAAACAGGGCAAGAGCCCACATGGAACTTCTGCAAATACCTGGTGAAGGCGGATGGAACTGTGAAATTTTTTCCGTCGAAAGTAAACCCGATGGACAACGCGATTGTTGACGAATTATAGTCGACGTAAAGCCATTCATGAAACGAATTGTATTTCTGGCAGTTTTTACTTTTGCATCCATGGGATTCGCCTCATTTCTCACCGATAAGTTCGCCACCAGCAAACAAAAAGTGCCGGTTAGCATTTACGATTTTAAAATGACAGCCCTGGATGGAAGCGAAATCGACTTCAGCCAGTACAAAGGCAAGACGTTGCTGATCGTGAACACGGCTTCCAAGTGCGGTTACACACCTCAGTATGAAGATTTGCAGAAACTGCACCAGGACTATGGACGACAAGGTAACGGTGCTCGGTTTTCCGGCAAACAACTTCCTGTGGCAGGAGCCCGGCTCCAGCGAAGACATCGCCTCTTTTTGTCAGAAAAACTACGGCGTCACGTTTCAGATGTTTGAGAAGATATCGGTGAAAGGCCGCAATCAGGCGCCGCTGTACAAATGGCTGGCAGCCAAGTCGGGCCATACGCCCAGTTGGAATTTCTGCAAATACATTGTTGATAAGCAAGGCAACGTGGTGGCCTTTTTTCCTTCCAAAGTAAATCCACTCTCCAAGGAGATCATTGATCAAATTGCCCCTTGACTTCATTTGTGAACCAAGCTGTTAAAGTTTAAGAAGTCGAATTGCACATCTATTTTTTTTGGTCAGAAATTTAAACCGACTAATTTTTGGACAATCGGCGAAAAGTTCGCCCCGGTTTCACCGGCAAAAATCCCCGCGTTCACCGAGAAGTCGCCCCCGGCCGCCCGGCCAGGCCGCCGCCGCATGGCTGCGCTCCGTATTTTTGAATGTAATTAAACAACAACATCATGAACGAGCATCGTCATCGTCCGCGCCAAACCAATGTATGGCTGGGCCTTATTATCCTCACCGCAGGCTTCTTTCTGCTGGTAGACAGGCTGGATATTATTCTGTTTCCCCATTGGCTGTTTTCGTGGCCAATGGCTGTGCTGGTGGTCGGCTTCCTTATCGGTATCAAGAAGCGCTTCAACGGCGTGGGATGGTTGATCATGATGCTGTTCGGATCGCTTATGCTTGCACAGGAGTGGACCGGCGAGCGCTTCGTTCACCAGTACGGGCTGCCACTGGGCGTAATCGTGCTGGGGGCGTTTCTCGTGTTCAGGTCGTTGTCGAACCGGACCGCCGATCACAATGAGGGCGCATATCGAAGAAATTGGACGAAAGATGATCCCAACGTGGCCCGGTCAACGCAGGTATTCGGTTCCGACGAGGGCACCGGCAACACCGGCGGGGGCGAAGAGTTTGTAGACCTCACATCCGTATTCGGAAGCACCAAACGACGCATCTTCGCCAAGAACTTTAAAGGCGGCGACATCACCAGCATCTTCGGCGGCGCGGAGTTAGACCTTACCCAGGCCGATATAGAAGGCACGGTGGTGGTAGATGTGCTCCAGATATTCGGCGGCTTTGAACTGGTGGTGCCGGCCAATTGGGAAGTGAAGTCGAGGGTAACGACCATCTTCGGCGGCGTTGAAGACAACCGTGCGGGTCATCCGGCATCCGGCACATCCGGCAAAAACTGATACTCAATGGTACGTGCCTCTTTGGCGGCGTAGACATCAAAAGTTATTAACGTCTGAAATGAGCATAAAGAAAACTATACCCAGCGGGATGTTAATTGAAACGACCCCTTTAGGTAAAAACTCTCATCCCGATAATTATCGGGAGCGAATTCCATATGTCCATTAAAATCAATTATTAACATATGAAAACTGGCGTAGCAGGTTTGAAATGGTATGTGGCCAAAATTGTGTACCAGGTACTGGTAGGCAACGGCACCCACACGGCGCAGTTTGACGAACAATACAGGCTTATACGCGCCGACGAGGTTTCATGGGCGTGGGAAAAGGCGCAAGTGCTCGGCAGGCTTGGCGAGAGTACCTTCGACAACAACGCGGGTGAGAAAGTGCAGTGGAAGTACATCAACGTGTCGGACGTATGTGCGATCTCGGAGAATAGAAGACGGCGCGCAAATATATGCGCACACCGAAGAGCCCTTCAATGCAGGCGAATATATCGCACTTACGCACGCCAGGGCCGACCGCCGTTAAAGACGTAGCGCACCAGGGCAATCCACCTGAAAGGTCTGAAAATACCTCGTGGTCTCGTTGGATGGCCACGCACAACCTGAACTAGGCCATGAACAAGCTCTTCTCCGTGCTGTCGAACTTCTGGAAGATTATACTTGCTGCGGGCGTACTCAAGTGGATGAGCATCCATGCGTGGCTTATACACGACTGGTACGGCTTCAGTTGGGAGATTGCCGTGTGGGACTCGGCGGTTTCCAACTTCCTCATCATAGGCCTTTCATTCACAACCATCAAGGCAATGACAGGTAACGTGCCGGGTGGTGGAAAATTCTGGTACGGGCTTGCCCTTATCTTCTTCCTGTCGTGGGTGTGGCAATGGCTTACCAATGAATCGCTCAGCCAGCTTGCATACGACAACGCTGCGTATCTTGAATTTCTAAAGCAAGCAGCACCGGTGCGATGGAGTATCGGGTTCCTGCTCATCGGCGGTGTCACTATGTCGTCATACTTCTATTCACTGTCGCAAGAGAAGCAAAAAGTGATGGAGCGGCAGGCGGCCACAGCGTCGATGGTGAGAGAAGCCGAACTGCAAAAACTGCAACTTCAGCTTCAGCCCCATTTCCTGTTCAACTCGCTCAATTCCATCAACGCACTCACTATGGTGCAACCGGAAGAGGCAAGGCAAATGGTGCAGCAGTTGTCCGATTTCCTGAGGCTCACCATGAAGCGCGCCGACGAGCATTGGGTGGAGCTGGCCGATGAGTGGGCTTACCTGCAGCAGTACCTGGCCATTGAAAAAGTACGCTTCGGCCACCGCCTGGAAATTGCGTCGTCATTCGCGCCGGAGAGTCAGACCTGGAAGATACCGACGCTGATATTGCAACCCCTGGTGGAGAATGCCATCAAGCACGGCCTGTACGGCACAACCGGTAACATCATTATCGAGGTGAAGGCCGCCGTTGTCCACAACACACTCGAAGTCACCATCACCAATCCGTTCGACCCCGAAAACCAGAATCCGTCAGGCAGCGGCTTCGGGTTAAGTGGCGTGAGGCGACGGCTTTATTTACTGTTTGCGCGCAACGACCTTGTGCGGGCATCTGTCGACGGCCAGCTTTTTCTGTAGTTTTAAAACTTCCTCCTAACCTATGATCAAAACGTACTCATCGACGACGAACCGCTTAGCCGCACTATTATCAATTCGT
>JAAURZ010000184.1 GCA_012031955.1 Bacteroidia bacterium | reverse complement strand
CTCGCGAAGCTGCGGTCGCGGGGGCCGATGCACACGCGCTACACCGATCAAGGCGAGATCGGCCGCGGCGGCATGGGGGTCGTGCTGCGCGTGTTCGACGAAGACGTGCGCCGCAACCTGGCGATGAAGGTGCTGCGCGCCGGAGGTCGCGACGAACCGGCTCGTCCCGACGGCGCGAGCCTGGGCCGGTTGTGATGCAGGCCTCGCTCGAGGACTTCTACGTGAAGTATGCGCTCAACGCTGCCGAAGGCGTGTCGGAAGTTGCTTCCATCGGCGGCTTTGTGCAAGAATACCAGGTGGACGTAAATCCCGAGGCGCTCAAAGCCTATGGCATCGGCATCGACAAAGTAATGATGGCGGTGAAAAACTCCAACAGAGACGTAGGCGCGGAAACAATAGAGATCAACAAAGTCGAATACCTCGTGCGAGGCCTGGGGTACATCAAGAACATAGCCGACCTCGAAGAGGCTGTCGTAGCCGTAAACAACAATGTGCCCGTGCGTGTGAAAGATGTGGCCGTGGTGTCGCTCGGGCCGGCGACGCGACAGGGTGCGCTTGATAAAGACGGCGCCGAGGTAGTGGGTGGCGTGGTGGTGGCCCGCTACGGGAGCAACCCGCTGCAAGTAATTAACAATGTCAAGAATAAAATAAGGGAGATAACCCCTGGTCTTCCTAAAAAGACGCTGGCCGACGGAACGGTAAGCCAGCTTACCGTAGTGCCGTTTTACGATCGCACGCAACTCATACACGAAACCATTGGCACGCTCGAGTCGGCGCTGTCGCACGAAATACTCATCACGATCATTGTGGTGATTGTGCTCGTATTCAACTTGCGTGCGTCGCTCATCATATCAGGTTTGTTGCCCGTGGCGGTGCTGATCGCATTCATTGTCATGCGCTACTCCGGCGTCGATGCCAACATTGTGGCCTTGTCGGGCATCGCCATCGCCATCGGCGTGATGGTGGACGTCGGCATCGTGTTTGTCGAGAACATAGTCAGGCACCTGGACATGCCAGAAAACAAGGGCAAGCGCGGCCGCGAACTGCGCGACCTGATCTACAATGCGACAACGGAAGTGTCCGGCGCCATCACTACCGCGCTGGCCACCACGGTAATCAGCTTCTTGCCCGTGTTCGCCATGGAGTCGGCGGAAGGAAAACTCTTCAGGCCCCTTGCCTTCACGAAAACATTTGCACTGCTTGGCACCCTGGTGTTGGGTGTTGCTGTGTTGCCGACACTAGCGCACCTGCTCTTCTCCATTCGCTACGACAAGCGGCGCGTAAGGCGCGCCTGGAATGTGGCATTCATCGCTGCCGGTGTGGCGCTTGCCAGCTACACACAACAGTGGCTGCCGCTTGTACTGTGCCTCATTGGCGCCAACAACCTGTTGGAGCATCCGCTGGGCCGGGCGGCATCATAAGGTTCCGGCATACATCAATGTCGGCCTTACGCTGCTCATCACATCATTCGTGCTTACCCGGGAGTGGGTTCCGCTCGGGCATGCGTATTCCATGTTCCTCAACTACCTCTTTGTGTTGTTGCTGGTAGGTGTCATCCTCGCCATGCTCATGGCCGTGGTGCATTTCTATGAACCCATCCTGCGGTGGTGCCTCGATCATAAGAAAACATTTCTCACGCTGCCCCTCGCTACCGTTGCGCTGGGCGCAATCATCTGGCTCGGGTTCGGTAAAACATTCAACTGGGCCGCCGCTGCGTTCGACAAAGCAGGCGTGAATGTGCGTACAACTTCTTTGTGGTCGTATATGATCCACCGTTTTCCTGGTGTAGGCAAAGAGTTCATGCCGTCGCTCAACGAAGGCAGTTACCTGCTTATGCCCAGTTCCATGCCGCATGCAGGCGTAGAGGAAAACGCGCACGTCGTGCAACAGTTGGACATGCGGCTGGCGGGCATACCGGAGGTTGAACTGGCAGTTGGCAAGATGGGCCGTGCCGAATCGGCACTCGACCCCGCGCCTACCTCCATGTATGAAAACATTATCAACTATAAACCTGAATTCATGGTCGACCTGAACGGGCATCGCCTCACATTCAAGGTCGACGACGAAGGCTTGTACTTGCTGAAGACAGGCGAAAAGATCAGTCATGACGAGGCGCTCGCCCTGCGTCTCAATGCCTCCGATTTGGTGGAAGACGCTAAGGGCGAATACTTCCGCAACTGGCGCCCGTCCATCAATTCGCCCGACGATATTTGGAATGAAATCGTGCGCGTAACAAACCTGCCCGGCGTAACGGCCGCGCCAAAGCTTCAGCCTATCGAAACGAGACTCGTGATGTTGCAAACCGGCATGCGCGCGCCAATGGGCATAAAAGTGTTTGGTCCCGACCTGGCCACCATAGAAAAGTTCGGCCTCGAAGTGGAGTCGATATTGAAAGAAGTGCCATCGGTAAAATCGGAAGCCGCCTTTGCCGACCGCATCGTTGGCAAACCCTACCTGCATCTCATAATCAACCGGCAGGCTATCGCACGGTTTGGCCTCAGCATCGAAGACGTACAGCAGTCAATAGAGACTGCAATTGGCGGCATGCGCATCACCACAACACTGGAAGGGCGCGAGCGATTTCCCGTAAGGGTGCGCTATCCCCGCGAGCTGCGCGACGACCCCGACAAGATCAGAAAGATTCTCGTGCCCACGCCCGCCGGCGTGCAGGTACCCCTGGGCGACCTGGTGAACATCGAATACTTGCGCGGTCCGCAGATGATCAAGAGTGAAAACACCTTCCTTGTCGGCTACGTGCTCTTCGACAAACGCGATGGCTATGCCGAAGTAGATGTAGTGAATGAAGCCCAGCGTTTTATACGGGATAGGATCGACGCCGGCGAACTTGTGGTGCCGGCGGGCGTAAGCTACAAGTTCTCGGGCAGCTACGAAAACCAGGTGCGCGCCTCGAAACGGCTTGCGATTGTGATACCGATCAGCCTTGTCGCGATTTTCCTGCTGCTGTATTTTCAATTCAAAACTGTAATCGCTTCGTCCATACACTTCAGCGGCGTGTTTGTCGCCTTTGCCGGCGGCTTCATTATGATCTGGCTCTACGGCCAGAGCTGGTTCATGGACTTTGCCGTGGCAGGTGTAAACATGCGCGAGCTGTTCCAGATGCACACCATCAACCTGAGTGTAGCGGTGTGGGTTGGATTTATAGCCCTGTTCGGCATCGCCACCGACGACGGTGTGATCATGGGCACCTACATACACCAGGTGTTTCACGAGCGAAACCCCACAACCGTGCAAGGCGTGAGAGACGCCGTAGTTGCAGCCGGTTGCAAGCGCGTGCGCCCGGCCATGATGACAACCGCTACGACGTTGATAGCACTCGTGCCGGTGCTCACCAGCACCGGCAAGGGATCGGACATTATGGGCCCGATGGCCATACCCACATTCGGGGGTATGACCATACAGATCATGACCATTTTTGTTGTGCCGGTGCTGCAGGCCATGTGGCGCGAGGCTGTTGTGAAACGAGAAACTCAACCATCATGAACAAGATAGTAAACACAATACTGCTTTTTCTCGCCAGCGTGAGTGCCGGTGCACAAACACTCGACGCGTACTTGCGCGAAGCGGAGGCCAACAGCCCCGTGCTTGCCGCGAGCAAAGCTGAGGCCGACGCCGCCTTGCAGCGTGTGCCGCAGTTCGGCCTGCCCGATCCTACATTGAAGGTGAGCGCGCTGGGCCAGATGGCCGAAACCCGCGTGGGCCAGCAGATGACGCGCGTTTCACTCGAACAAATGTTTCCGTGGTTTGGCACGCTGGCGGCGCAAAAGAATGCCGCTGCCCTCAACGCGCAGGCTGCCTTCGACCTGCACCTTGAGGCACGCAACAAATTATTCTACCAAGTACGGTCGGCCTACTACCCATTGTTCGAGGTGCGTAGCCAAATCGAACTCCAGAAAGCAAACAGGGACATACTCGCCACCTACAAAACACTCGCGACATCGCGGTTTGAAAGTGGTCGCGGCAAACTGGCAGATGTACTGCGCGTCGATATTATGCTGCATGAAATAGACACCGAAATAAAACTGCTCGAAACCCGCGAACATCCGTTACGCATTGCATTCAACCGGCTCCTCAACCGCGAAGATGATGCGCAAGTGACCAGCGACATGGGCCTTTCCATCATTACTACTCCAGCATTGGCGCACGACAGCATTTTGACTAACAACCCGCAGTTGCTGGCATTGCAACAAAAGAGGAGGCGGCGTTGGCACAGGAGGCGGTCGCTGTAAAGCAACGCATGCCCAGCCTTGGCGTTGGTGTCGAGTACATCGTGGTGGCTGAGCGACCCGGCATGACTTTCGAAGACAACGGCAAAGACTCGTACATGCCGATGGTGAGTGTATCCTTACCCATTTACCGCAAGAAATACGACGCGTCTATTAAGGAAGCTCGTTACATGCAGCAATCGTACAAAGCCATGAAGCAGGCTACCGGAAACATGCTGATTGCTGAATTTGAAATGGCCCGCTACGAGCTGGACCGCAGCCGTGAGGAGTTCATGCTTTACGGCCAACAGGTAACACGTACACAGCAAGTAATAGATCTGCTCATGACCTCTTTCGGCAACGGCGATACCGGCATCGAAGAAATTTTACGAATGCAGCAGGATCTGCTCAAGTACAAATTGAATGAAGTAACGTCCATTAAGAACTACTACCTGGCCTATGCACGCCTGCAATACCTGGCAGGCGCAAACGCCAGGTGATAACTGAAATGAAACATACGCAATTATGCTTACGAAAATATGGAATAACAAAATTGTGATGGCGGCGCTAATGCTTGCTGCAGGCCTCGTGATAGGGTGGATGATATTCTCACCTGCCACGGATGAGCGCGGTGAAGAATCAGAAAGTCACGACCATGCCAGCGTATGGACTTGCTCCATGCACCCCAACGTCAGGCAAAGCGAACCCGGCAAGTGCCCTATCTGCGGCATGGACCTCGTGCCCCTCAACACCGGTATCGACGACGACCCCGGCACAGTGCATATGAGTGAAACAGCAATCAGGCTCGCCAACATACAGACCACGGTGATCGCGGAAGGCGACGCTACCAGGGAGATACGCCTTAACGGGAAAGTGAAACCCGACGAAAGACGCATATCTTCACAAACGGCGCATGTGGGCGGCCGCATCGAACAGTTGCTGGTCAATTTCACCGGAGAGTATGTGCAGCGCGGCGCCGTTATTGCCCGCGTGTACGCGCCAGAGCTCATTACCGCCCAGCGCGAGTTGATGGAAGCATTCAAGATAAGTGAGAGCCAACCCGACCTGTACCGGGCGGCACGCGAGAAGCTCCGGAACTGGAAATTCACCGACGCGCAAATTGACGGCATGCTGGACGCCAACCGTCCGGTGGAAACATACCCCATCCACGCCGACGTGTCGGGCGTGGTGTGGAAACGCAACGTAAGCGTTGGCGACTACGTCGAGCGCGGGGCGTCGCTATTCGAGGTGGTGGACCTGTCGAAAGTGTGGGTCACGTTGAATCGACTTTCGATCGCGTGGGCGATCGAGATCGGGTTGGTCCGCGAGGATGACTACGGGCTCATCGACTCCCTGTCGAGCTCGTACGGAGGTGTCATCTGGGCGAAGGAGGTGGAGGACTATCAGCGCTACGGCGTGATCGTCGCCGACAACGGGTCGGACATGTACTTCCAGGGCGTCCCGTCCACGCAATGGGACATGGACGAGATGCTGCGGCTG
>JAAURZ010000183.1 GCA_012031955.1 Bacteroidia bacterium | reverse complement strand
ACCTGCCCTTGGTGCTGCCTTCCGATTCACCGATATTTTACATTGGCCTGGGACTACCGCGTGTTGGTTATAACATGGTGAAGCGGTTGTTGAATGAAGGGTTTTATACCAACATCGGTATCTTCCCGGGTGTACCCGTGAAGTGTTGCGGGCTCAGGCTTGCCATTACCAACGGCCAAACCGACGACGACATAAAGAATGTGCTCGAAGCATTTCACTATCACTTCCCGCGCGTGCTG
The DNA here is from genome assembly GCA_012031955.1 of Bacteroidia bacterium. The sequence continues at coordinate 5,523 of JAAURZ010000183.1, read as the reverse complement.
GAAGAGGAGAATCAAACAGTAGAAGACATCAGCCAGAACTTCAACATGTCGTTCGACGCTACTGCCAGCCGCTACGCAGGACTTGACGCGCCCGCCGGCAGGAAAGGTTCGCTTACGGTACAGCATGAAACAACCATCGAAAGGATAGACAAAGAGCTTTGGAACAGTTTGCTTGCCGACCGCGGTACATTTGACTGGGAGGGATGCCGGTTTATAGAGCAGACTTTCAAGAATAACCCGCAGCCGGAGAACAACTGGAACATGCATTACCTGATAATCCGCGATCATGAATCGAAGCCTGTGTTGGCCACGTTCTTTTCGGAACTCATGTGCAAGGACGACATGATTGCGCCCGCCGATGTTTCAAGGCAGATTGAAGATATAAGACTGAACGACCGGTACCACCTCACTTCCAAAGTAGTGATGCTCGGATCGTTGCTGAGTTTGGGAGAACACCTTTTTCTTGACAGGACGTCATCAGATTGGAAAAAGGCTTTGTTGAACATGGTGCGCATCATGAATGATGTGAAGCGGAGTTCGGGTGCCACCATGATCTTACTCAGGGACTTTAATACGGACGATATTGAGCTTCGCGATTTCCTCGCTACCGAAGGATTTATCCGCTCCGATATGTTCAACGACCATGTGATCGATGACCTGAACTGGAGCACGACGGAAGAACTCATCCCCCGGCTGTCGCCCAAGTCGCGGGTCCACTTGCGGCGTAACATTCTCGCCAACGAACCACTTTTTTCCGTGAAAGTGAATGGATCTATTGCCGAATCCACCGTCGACCAGAAGTATGCTTTGTACATGCAGGTAAAGAACCGTGGGTTTGAAATGAACACTTTCGAATTGCCTCGCAAGTTCTTCAGTAACCTGGGTATGTTCGGCGGCTGGGAGATAATCGAACTCACACTTAACGAGAGCAATCATGAAGGCCCGGTGGCGTTCGGCATCGGCTATCGGTCGCCGGGCAATAATTATATCCCGCTCTTGATTGGTCTCAATTACCGGTTCAATGAAACATACGGCGTATACAGGCAGTTGCTTTTTCAAACCGTGAAGCGCGCTGCGGACTTGAAGTGCAATAAGTTGTTTTTCGGGTTCGGAGCAGATGTTGAAAAGCGCAAGTTCGGCACGAGGCTCGTTCACAAGTCGGTGTACATACAGGCAGACGACAATTACAAGTTCGAATCGCTCAATAAGTTTCAGCAGGTGAACTACGCCAAATGAAAAAGCAGAGTTTTAAATATATCACAATCTGGACCAACGACGAACACCCGGACGTGTTGTTCAGCGCATACGCCAGCAAACTTGAAATAACGCTGGACATCGCCCACGAGCTTATCAGAAGCAGACTCGAGTTCTGTGACGGCAAGCCTATGTACGTGCTGATTGATTTTACAAATGTGAAATCCGTCACAAAAGAGGCGAGAGACTATATGAACAGCCCCGATGGAGGATTGAAAGGTGTGTTGGGTGGGGCTTTTCTTTCTGCCAACGTAGTGGCGACACTGTTTATCAACCTCTTCCTAAAAGTCAGTCCTCCGGTTGTGCCGGCGAAGTTCTTTACAAATAGAGTTGACGCGCTGGTGTGGCTGCAGAAAATTAGAATAGAAAAACTTGAATTCGCTTGAAGCTATGGAAATAAGGGAATATCCCATGGTAATTTATGCCCGGCTTGGGCAGGGCAACCTGGTCTATGCCGAGTTCAGGCACGCCGTATCGGTGGACCTGGCAACAGCAAAGGCCATCGTGGCAAGCCGGCTTGAGTTCACTCAAAACAAGATGCACTTGCTGGTTGCCGATATGTCGTTGGTAAAGCATATGACCACGGAAGCCAAAGAGTACATGCAACGAGCAGACGGCGGTCTTAAAAATATTGTAGCGGCTGCATTAATCGCGTCAAACCCCCTGGCTGCCCTTATTGCAAACATCTTTGTGAAAGGTCCGAAGGAATTTCCCGCTCGATTTTTTTCGCGCAAGGAAGATGCCATACAATGGATTCTGGCGCTGCAACCGGAAACAACTGATCTGAAATCCTGAGCTTTGCCTTTAAGTGCTATGCGTGCAATAACATCAAAATCCGACACCGTGCAAGTACCTGTAGAGTTGCTGACCAAGATACTCGATTTCACAGGGGCGCTTCTGCAAGGAGATTACTCCCGGCGAATCATTACCGACTACGAAGAGGACCTCGCGACTCAAATCGCCGACAACCTCAATAAGTTTGCCGACAAGATGCAGGTCGATCCGAATGCCCACGAGTTCGACCAGCAAGCAACCGTCGATACTTTTATCGAGTGATAAGCTCGTATACCAATCTCGACTTTAAACGAAAATTACCTATCTCCGACAACGGCAATATATGGGATGCAATAGCCACCGGTATTAACCTCCTGGGCGACGAACTCGAGCAGACGGTAGCGTCGCGAAAAGAACTTGAATTCGAGCGCAACCAACTGAAGATCGCGAAAGAGTTGGCCGAGGAAGCCAGCAAAGCGAAGAGCCAGTTCCTCGCCAACATGAGCCACGAGATAAGGACCCCGTTGAATGGCATCCTGGGCTTGCTCCAACTCTTGAAACGTGAGACCCTCAGTGCCACCGCCGAGGACTACGCGGGCCTCATGGAACGTTCCGGGCTGAACTTGCTGGAACTCATCAACGACATACTTGACGTGAGCAAAATTGAAAGTGGAAAACTGGAACTTGCACACGAGCCTTTCGATCTCATCGAATTGGTCAACAAGGAAACGCAGCGCTACATGTTGCTCGCCAAGCAGCGCGGCCTCACGTTCAGTACGATGGTCGACTCCCGAGTGCCATCCAAGGTGATTGGCGACGCCGGCCGTCTCTTGCAGATTGTGAACAACCTGGTAGGCAATGCCTTGAAATTTACACCAAGGGGCTCGATTGAACTTGCTCTCCGCGTGCGCGAACGTGCCGACGACCACCTTGTGCTGCAGGGCCAGATTACAGACACAGGCATCGGCATTCCCGAGGCGAAGCGCGTGGTCGTCTTCGACAGCTTCACCCAGGCAGACAATTCCATCACACGAAAATTCGGAGGCACAGGTCTTGGTCTCAGCATCGTAAAGAATCTTGTTACGCTTATGGGCGGCAAGGTAGATGTAACCAGTAATTGTGAACAACATAATCATGGTACGACTTTTACCTTCGAGGTCAACCTCGGCTTAATGCCAGAGGTCCAGCGGTCACACACGAATGGCGATGCCGGCCCGGATCTGCACTTCGCCAAGTCGATGAGTGTGTTGATCGTTGACGACAATCCCATCAACCTGATGGTTGCCAAATCCATGGTAGAACGGTTTGGAGGATTCGTTATCACTGCGGAAAATGGCGTGGAGGCAGTTGCCAAGATACAAGAACGCGAATTCGACTTTGTGCTCATGGACATTCAAATGCCCGAAATGGATGGTTACGAAGCCACAAGGCAGATCAGAGGCCTGCATTATAGCAGGCCAATCCTCGCGGTGTCGGCCAATGCATACAAAACAGATGTGCAGTGCAGCCTTGAAGCCGGTATGAACGATCACCTTCAAAGCCATACAGCGAGGCCGAACTCTATAATATGATCGCGCGTTACGTGTAACTTTTTTCGCTCCTTGTCCCTTCTCCTGACATACCATTGACACTCGCGCGGTCTAGGTTTGCTCAAAAACCAGTATGATCGCAGCCACTACCAAAACTGATTTGGGCAAAACCCGGAGAGACTACTACCGGGCAGGAGCAACGCCCAACCTCATCAACATTGACAAGACCAGGTACCTCTCCATCACAGGCGTGGGAGACCCAGACGGCCACCCGTTTTCGCAGCGCGTCGAGGGCCTTTATGCGGTTGCCTACGCGGTGAAATTTATAAACAAGCAGCGCGGCTGTGACTTTGTAATGCCCAAACTCGAAGGGCTTTGGTGGTTCGACGAACAGCGCTTTGGCGGAGTGTCCATGGAGACGGCCCCGCGTGATGTGCCGCGAGCGCATTGGCGATACCGGCTGCTGATACAGATGCCGGAGTTTGTCGAGTTGGGAGATCTTCCGCTTGCCATTGAAACCGTGAAGACGAAGAAAAGTCTTCGTCAGGCGGAAGACGTTCTCTGGCATGAGTTGATGGAGGGTGCTTGCGTGCAAGTGCTGCACACCGGGCCGTTCGGTGAAGAGGGCAAGTCCCTTGGTCGGCTCGCAAACTTTATGACCAACAATGGGTTAACCCGAAACGGTTTGCATCACGAAATATATCTTTCCGACTTTCGGCGCGTACCTCCGGAGCGACTCAAGACAATCCTTCGCGAACCGATATCACAGTTCAATCGTTTGCAAAATGGCGCTGAAAAATAATTGAAAATTTCTTCCGGTGGATTGAACCATGCGGGCACTTCTTTGCGTTTAACAATTTTGTTAAACAAAAAAGGTAAACCATGGGAGTCGAGGAAGTTCACACGGAGGAGCTCATAAAGGAGAAGGCGAAATATCTTTTTTTTCAGCGAGGTCTCCTGAATGCGACTACCCAGGAGATTGCCGACGAGGCGGGGGTAAACCGCGCGCTCATTCATTACTACTTTCGTTCGAGGGACCAGTTGCTGGAGACCCTGCTCGACGAAACGCTGATGGAGAAGAAGGAACGGGTGAGAAACATACTTTCGTCGAGGCTGCCCTTTCGCGAGAAAATCGCACTCTATATTAATACCATCGTGAACTACGGCATCACCTATCCTTACCTCGACAATTTTATTATAAACGAAACAGCCAGAAATACCGAGAAGGTGAGAGAGTTCTGCCTTCGCGACCGGCAAAAATCGGCCGACCTGATACGCGAAGACCTCGCCGCGGAGATCAAAGCAGGCAGGCTCGCACCGATCACGCCCGTACACTTTATGGTTAACCTGTCGGCGATGTGCAACTACCCACTGCTGGCGAAGCCCGTCATACAGGCCATCCATTGCATGTCTGAAGCGGCCTACAAAAAGTTCTTGCTCGACAGAAAGCAGGTCATCTTTATGACTGTGTTCAATGAGCCCATGCCGCACATTGACGATGAAAATTTTAACACGAACCCTTAGTCCATTTTTATACTTATGTTTATTACTCTATCCAAACACCGGCTCCGCTGGTTTATCCTAACCCTGCTGCTATCGCCATCCATGCTGCGCGCCCAGTCAGACGCCGACAGCGTGCTGGCAGAGGCCACCATCGATGCGGTGGTACGCTATGCGTTGCAGCACCAACCATTTGTGCGTCAGGCCCAGGCCGACGAAGAGATCACCAACAGCGTTATTCGCGGTAAGCTTGCCGATTGGTATCCGCAAATCAACTTCACGTATAATTATCAACGGTACTTTGACTTGCAGTCGAGCATAATCGGTGGCAACGTAATACGGTTTGGCGTGAACAACACATCTTCGGCGCAATTTACCGCCACGCAAAACATCTTCAACCGCGATGTGTTGCTGGCCAGTTCGACCGCCACCAAAGTGCGGGCGCAAGCAAGCCTCAATACATCGA
>JAAURZ010000182.1 GCA_012031955.1 Bacteroidia bacterium | reverse complement strand
TATGCAGTGCATCATCCTTATCCAGGTACGTCGGAGTATCTTTTTAGCAAGATGGAGCCGGGCAACTTCATCCTCGACATGCGCTCGTCAAAGATCCAGGAGATTTTTAAAAGGCCGCTCGGATTTCGCTCCATCGGCTCGCGTCCCCAGGAAACCACGCAGTTTTCCGACATTCACCTCACATCTCATTTCGACATCATTATCTTCCTGACGAGATCGACCCACGCTACATCACTGCCGGAGTGAAAATGTGTCCGTTGGAATTTTACCCTATACACAAAATTCAATTTCATTTTTGATCAACCCCAACCGGAAGGGTCGACCTTTTTACATGCCTACTTCAGTCATAACTGCCGACTTAGAGTGGAGCTTTTTTGAGTGGATTCCATTCTGTCAGCCAAGGCTACCCAAGAGGTATCGATCAAAGCCTTTGATTTCAGGCTTAAAATCAAGTTTTTTCAAAGAACAGGTAGAAAGAAGGGTGGGAGTCAAGCTTCTTTTGATTTATTTTCAAAAAGTACTTTGAAAATGAAAGTACTTTAATTTACCTTTATGTCGCACCGTTTTTTGCGGAGGCACTATAAAATCAACTATATGAAAATCTCGATAAAAAGATTCGTCATTATCTTCGTCGTTACGGCTTTTGCCTTTCAGTTTATCTCCAATTCACTTTTGAGCGACCAAGTTGAACTCTTTCCAAACGATGGTGAGTGGTATCCTGGGATTGGCTCGCCAATAGCGTGGAAAAACACAGTGGGCTCTGTCATTTACCCTGTCAAGTATGTTTTGGTGGAACCCTTATCATTTTTGGGGCAAGATCCGGACCCGGTACCTCCCCTGTTGTTGGTTGCATTTGGTACTTACTGGACGGCAATAGCATTGGTTCTTTATTGTCTCTACTATTTCATCCATAAAATAATCACACGTAAAAAAGCATGATTTTCGCGGGGTCGGAATAATTCCGCGTTGGTTGTCTCGAAAAGCCTGGACTTTACACACCCAAAGGTTCGGTGCCGGATCATCCAGCATACTGTTTATGAATAGAATTGAAGAAATATACCGCGAGGCAAAGACTGACGAATGGTTTAAGAAGTTCGCTGTTTTTTGCCGCATTGCTTTGGCGGCGAGCTTTTTTCCAACGGGCCTCGTTAAAATTATGGGAGAACGTTTCGCTGAAGGCCTGCCATCCAACAACCCTTTAGGACACTACTTCGATGCCTTACTTCAAACAGGATACTATTATACCTTTATTGGAATTGTTCAAATCATAATAGCGATACTATTACTGATTCCGAGAACTTCCCTTCTAGGTGCACTGATGTATTTCCCCATCATTATTAATATTTGTGTGCTGACGTATGCTACACGTTTTGAAGGTACTCGGCTTGTCACGATGATGGTACTGGCAAGCTTGTTCTTATTAATTTGGGATTATGACCGCTTAAAACATATTTTGCCATTTAAGCAGCAAAAAGAAATCGACCCTCCTGTGTTAAAAAAACCGTTGGGCTTGCGTCTTCGGATCATATTTTTCGGAGGTTGCGTCACGGTCCTGGCCTTTATCATCATCGGCACTTTCTATTTATTCGAGATCGGCCCGTGCAACTCCGAAGCTGCGTGCAGAAATCAATGTGCTGCCAGCAAAAACCCCGTGGCTTGCGAAACTTTCTGCGACTGCATTTATAGAGAAGGTCAACCCCTTGATAATTGTTTGGAAACTTTTAATAAGGCGCAAGATATTCGCGGATTAAATTTGAAGTAGGTTCCAAGTCTGATAGCGGGATTAAATCAGACTGAAGTAGAAATCAACACATCATTCCTCCTTCAACGTCTTCACCGGGTTGGTCAATGCTGCCATATACGACTTATAACTTACCGTCAGCGACCCCGATGGCGAACGTAACGATGCCCGCAGCGATGAACAACGCGACGTTCATATCAATGCGGTATGCGAAGTTACCAAGCCATCGTTGCATATAAAAGTAGGACAGCGGCGTCGCGATGACAAACGCGGCGATCATAAGCTTTGCGTATTGTTTGGAAAGCAACAACACCAGTGAGCCCACACTTGCCCCATGAACTTTGCGCACACCGATTTCCTTCAACCTTTGGTCGGCGGAGAATGAAGACAGGCCCAGCAGCCCAAGGCACGCGATAAAGATCGACACGCAGGCGAAGATATTGACAAGCGAGCTCACCGATTGCTCGCCCCGGTATTGTTGAGCAAAGTCGTCATCGACGAAGTTGTAGCGAAAGGGGAACGCAGGGTTGATCCCTTTCGTCACCCGTTCAATTGATGTGAGCGCATCGCGTGTGTTACCGTTGATGCGGACGAATGCCGTTCCCGGATCGACCCGGCTACTACGAATAATGAGCGGGGCGATGGGATCATACATGCTTGCCATGTGAAAATTTCTGACGACACCGGCAATGGTGCCCGTGGTTCCCCAAACCGTTAGCTCCTCTCCAACGGGATCGTCGAGGCCCATGATGCCGGCGAGCACCTCGTTGACGAGAAATCGCGCGGAGTCGCGCAAAAAGTCGTTGGAGAAATCTTCGCCTTTCACAACTTGCATTCCCATCGTTTTCACAAAATTCTCGCCCACACTCAGTACGTTAATCTCGATAACCATGTTGGGATCTTTACCCGGCCATCTTGCGCCACCCGTCGACATGTCCAAGTCGATCGGACTGCCGGAGCTCAGGGTTACGTCCTTCACCTCCGGGATGTCCAGCAATGTATTCATGTACACCTCTTTCTTGTCGTACAAGTTGCCGGTCAGGTCGATGCTCACAAGGTTCTCTCGCTGCAGGCCGATGTCTTTGTGCAGGATGTAAGAAAGCTGCCTTGAAATAATGATCGTACCGCTGATGAGGAATATCGAAATGGCAAACTGAAAAGTGACAAGCGCATGACGGAAGTAATGGCCGCCGGCCTGTTTCGTTCTGCCTTTCAATGACTTCGCGACTGAGAATGATGACAATATGAAGGCCGGGTACGCGCCCGACAAGATGCCGGTCAACAGAATCATGCCACCGACGACCAGCCACACTATTGGTTCCGAAAACTGGATGCGTATTGACTTGCCGGTTAGTGTGTTGAAGTTCGGCAGCACCAGGTAAACGATGATCACGGCCAAAACAGTAGAAGCAATGGCATATAAGGTGGCTTCGGTAAAGAACTGGTGACCAAGTGTCGATCTTTGCGCACCCATCACTTTGCGCACCCCGATCTCGCGCGCACGCAAACTTGATCTTGCTGTGGCAAGGTTCATGAAATTGATCGAGGCCAGCAACAGCAAGAATACCGCGATGGCAGAAAGTATGCGCACATACTGAATTCTGCCCCTGACAGGAATTCCATTTTCAAATATGCCATGCAAGTAGTTTTCCGAAAACAGTTGCATGTACAGCGGCTCATTCGATTCGTTGTTGGTATTCCTGATGACTTCTTGTTCAATTCTCTGGCGTACTGCTTCGGCGTCGGCGCCAGGTTTCAGTGTAAAGAACATACTGAAGCCGCCGTTGTACCAACTGTTAACCCACGTCTGTCGATCAATAAACTCCTGTGCTGTGATAAGCCAGTCAATTTGAACCGACGAATTCTCGCCGGGTGCCTCGAAAACGCCGGTCACTTCGTAGTCGGTTTGGTCGTTGAGCCTGATGGTTTGGCCAAGTGCCTTGTCTCGCCACGCGTTGCCAAAGAATTTGAGTGCCATCCGGTCGGAGATCACCATAGTGGGCCCCTCGGCTAACATCCTTTTCGGATCGCCAACGAGCGGTTGATAGCTGAAAACATCGAAGAACCCGGGTGTTGCAAAGCGTCCTTTTTCAAACGAAGAAGTTTCACCCACCCGGAACATGTGTTCCATTTCCCATGTGTATGAAGTTACCGCCTCGACTTCAGGATATTGTGTACGCAACACGTGTTCGAGGGGAAATGGAATTCCCACGTGGTATGCACGTCGCCGTCGCTCTGAACCATATTGCGCCACACCTGGTACAAGCGATCCGATTTTTGATGAAACTGATCTTTGGCGGTTTCGTCGGCCACCCAAAGGAGAATGAGCATGCAGGAGGCGAGCCCCACAACAAGGCCCGCGATATTGATTGCTGTGTAGCCTTTGTGTTTGCGGGCCTGGCGGATGGCAGTAGTCATGTGATTGAGTAACATATCGATGATGTTTACAGTGGCAGGTTGCCTGAATTTTTTTAGGATACCCGGGCGAATGAGTTGAAGTACGTCTCGGGCAAAGAGAAATTTAGCGCGACGGATATTTTTTGAAGCCCGGGCATGGAACAGCTCTACAAGGTCGCCCTCCACATCTTCCAGCAATTCCGGGTCGCAAAACCAGCGAAGCGCGCTGAGCGGGAGTTTTGGTGGTTTAATATCGGCAGGCGTTTCGTTCATTTTATTTGAATTGAAATGCAGTCGCCGGGATTGCGTCCCAGAGTTTGCGCCGGGAGTCCATCACGTATTCAAGCGCTCGTTTGCCAAGCGGCGTTACTTTATGATAGCGTTTGCGTTTGCCGCCGCGTACTGCTGTGGCTTCACCAAATTCCGATTCTAGAAATCCCTTGTCTTCGAGACGCCGGAGGGCAGTTCGCATGGCGCCCACGCTCACGCTCCGTTTAAGCCGATGTTCAATCTCTTCTTTGATGGCTACACCATACGCATTTCCATGAAGCACCGCCACGGTTAACAAGACGATCTCCTCGAATTCACCCAATGAATATTTTGACGACATAGCTAAATGATTAAAGTCTTAAATGTAGCCAAAATTAAACGATTTAAGTCCTATTTGTAGTTAATACTTGCTATTGGACCAAAGGTTTCAGCAGGCGAACATATTTGACGAAGCCGAAAACCCGATTACATTGACATAGTTAGGAATGGGTGACCAACAATCGACGTTTCAAGGCATCGAACTTGAACTTCTCAGATTTTAGAGGGATTTTGCCAATCGTGTTCGATAGTGGTTGTGTTGAAATTGAATGTTATTCTATGAAATACTTGTTAGCTCTGGTTTTTGCGGCGCCACTTATTGCTGAAGCTCAACAGTCATTGGCAACTTTTGACCTTAAGTCAACGGCACGGGAAATCCAAGCTCAACCTTTGGGTGATAGCGTCCTTGTGTCGTTTGTAGATGGAGTGCTGCCAGCCACCGTGGATACAGGAATTCCCAGAACTTACCCAGCTCTCCGAAGCTTTTGGGTGACCAGCGATGGGACCGTTAGTCCTTTCGTACTAAAGACCATCGACAATCAGCGTCTATGTGGTATCACAAGGCACGATGGCGAGCACTACTTTTATTCGTTTAGTGGCAACAGCAAAAATCCCGTTCTAAATACACTTCGATACGCCCGGGAAAGCCAGGATTATGTGTTGCATAAACCCCTTGAGTTCGAGGGCCGGATTGCGGGCGTGTTTGTCGATTCCGATTTGTTTGTGATGTCCTTTCAAAAGAAGGAACAAACTTTTAAAGTTACACGCGTTCATAAAGATTCCATCGCGGAAGAGACCCTATTCAGATTACCATTCTTTTTATGGCAATTCAAAGGTGAAACCATCCAGTATATCCCTGAAACATCATTGACCCTACTCAATGCCTTCATGGCTCCTGTGAAGATTTATAGGAGGGGTGAAACCATAACTATAGTTGTGGACGAAGCATTTGATGAATATGCTGAGAACGAATCTGGGAAACTCTATAAAACAAGTATCTATAACCTCAATTTGGTTTCCGGAACGATTGAAACAAGAATCATCATCG
>JAAURZ010000181.1 GCA_012031955.1 Bacteroidia bacterium | reverse complement strand
CAGGATGACTCTGCTGAAAATCAAACCTTTAGATGGCAACAGCTGACCTTGAAAGGTCGGCATGTGCGAACTGTCGCGAATGACGAATTAAAATTTGCCATGATGGAAGGCGAACGCGCAATGGGAAGGCTAAAAAGAATGAAGTGCTTGCTGGGAAATCACAAGGCCAATCAACTTGCCTTGCGACGGGCGGTCCGGGTCTTTTTCTCTTCTTTTTCTTCTTGTGCGGCTTTGCCTTTTGCTTTTTGCATCGGCTTCTTGCTGGCCTCAATGCTGGCCTTCAAGGCTGTCATGATGTCGACTACTTCCGGTTCCTCTTCGGTCACGGTCACAATCTCCTTGCCTTGCACCTTGGCGTCGATGATATTCTTGAGCGCGTCGTAGTAGTGGTCTTTCATTTCAATCTGCGCAAACTTGGTGGTCATGGAGTCGACCAGTGTCTTGGCCAGTTTGAGTTGGTCTTTGTCGGTTTTTACATCTATAAGTTGAGGAACCTCGCGCATGCTGCGCACCTCCTGCGGGAAACGCAGCCTGTACATGATGATGCCGCCTTCGTGCGGGCTTAGCAACACGGGTGTCTCGCGGTCGCGCAACACTATTTTGCCCACCGCAATCTTGCCAGACTCTTTCAGCGTTTCCGAAAGCAGGCCGTAGGTCTTTGCAGCCACGTCGCCATCGGGCCCAAGAAAGTAGGGCGCTTCATAGAGTGTGGGATGCACCTCTTCGCGCATTACGAATCCTTCAATCTCAATCACTTTGGTGCTTTTCAGCCTCACTTTTTCCAGGTCCTCTTGCTCAATGATTACAAACTGACCAGGCTCGTATTGATAGCCTTTCACGATGTCGTCGTTCTTGAGCGGCTCGCCCGTTACCTTGTCTTTCTTTTCGTAGCTCACCGGGTTGTGACCTTCTTTCGACAGCAGGTTGAAACTAATGGTTTGCCCTGTATCGATGGCGTTGTAAACCCTTACCGGGATTGTGACCAATGAAAATTGAATGTGACCCTTCCAGATTGCGCGCATAGCGTGGTTACTTTAACAGATTAAACATTAACCACTAAGGTATTGATAATGAGAGTTCTTTCAAAACGGAATAGGGGGTCAAATCCGTCATTCACCGGGGGCCTATGCGACTTTCAGTTACGTACCAGCCGGTCGAGTATCTCGGCTTTCTTTTCGCGACTCAGCGGCAACCGCTTTCCGGCGACGATCAGCTCATTGCCATCGATGGCCGATATCGACTTGATGGACGCAATGTATGATTTGTGAATTCGAATGAACTCCTGTGACGGAAGTATTTCCTCCATGTTTTTCATGCGTAGCAGGGTCACGTACTTTTGCTGGCTTGTGTAGATGACCACGTAGTTTTCCATTGCCTCCACGTAGAGCACTTCACTAAATTGAATTTTTTCGTACCTGTAATCGCACTTCACAAAAAAGTAGGTTTCACCCTGCACGGTGTCGCCTGTTGCACGGTGCCGGAGTTGGTGCAAGTCGCGCGCCTTGTTCACCGCCTTTAGCAGGCGGTCGAAGGGAAATGGCTTGACGAGGTAATCGATCACGTCCAGCTCGTAACCCTGCAGTGCGAAGTTCGGGTATGCCGTTGTCATGATCACCATCGGCGGATGGGCGATGGATTTGAGAAATTCAATGCCGGATATCTTTGGCATTTGCACGTCGAGGAACATAAGGTCCACCCTGGTCTCGGCGAGCACCTTATTGGCCTGCAGGGCATCTTCACAAAGCGCCACTACCTCTATGAATTGAATCTCGCGCAAGTAGGCCTGCAAACCCTCGCGCGCCAGCGGCTCGTCTTCGACTATGATGGCTTTGATGAGTTCATTCATCCAATTGAAGTGTTAGGGTGGCACGATACGCGTCCGGCATTTTTTCGATTACAAGCGCATGGCGGTCCGGGTACAGTAGCTCCAGTCGGCGCGCCACATTTTTCAACCCGATTCCGCCGACGGACTCATTGTGGTCATACTCGCATGTGTTGAAGAACTCCGCTGTCATTTTGTTTTGATGCCGCGCAATAAAGACTTTTACCTGGTTCTCACGATCGTTGTAACTGGAAACAAATTTAAACGCATTCTCCAAAAAAGGTATCATCAGGAACGGCGCAATACCGAAGCCGCGCACGTCCTCCCCTACCTTGAAATCGACGGTTACGCGCGGGCCTTTTCGAATTTCTTCCAACGCCACAAAATTTTCGAGGTACTCGATCTCCTTGCGTATGTCGATCATCTCGCCCGAGCAATCGTACAACTGGAACCGGAGCAGGTCCGATAAACGGATGAGCGTTTGCGCGGCCTGATCGGGGTTGCGTTTGATGAGAAAGTAGACGCTGTTGATTGCATTGAACAGGAAATGCGGGTTCACCTGGGCCTTCAGATACTGCAACTCCGATTCCAGGTGATGCTTCTCCACGCGTTTCCTTTCCTGGTCCATACGCATTCTGTCGACAATCAGTTTTACGGCGCACATGGCGCCAGTGAAAATGATATTCGAACTGAACGCACCGGCGACAATAAATTGAAACGCATTTGTCGTTTCTTTTGGAATGTACGGTCGCATGTACATGAACAACGATGCCGCCAGCCCGGCGGACGTAACGATGAAAAGCGAAGCGGTAAGGAGTGAAAAAACAAGAAACCGGCGCGGGTAAAGAAATCTGGGTATGAGGTAATAGGCCGTCGTATAAAAACTGATTGCCAGAAATACCATGTACAGCGATACAACTACTATGAGCGGCCATATAGACGGATACGAGCTTCTGTAGATCGCGGTCCAGAATATGAAGTAGACTGTCCAGAAAGTAACGTGGTGGAGTTTGTATCTCCAGAAAAATCCCCCTTTGCTCATGGTGCAAAGTAAGGGCAATGAACAACATGACCCAACCCGATTGACCATCGGCCGAAAAAGATTGACTAACTGCATGGGTGCCTGATAATACACTTTGGCTGTGGCGAAATACGGATGGTGTGTTGCTGTCGGCGTTGGTCAACGCCGCTTGCAGGATGGTCAATTAAAATTTACCGGCTCGCGAATTCGCCGTTGATTTGGTCAGTAAGTCATCAAAAACCGAAAAACACACAACCATGAAAAAAGTAATCTCTGTTCCTGCTATCCTTCTGTTGTTAGGCACCCTGCTGGTTGGCCTTACCGCGAAGGCACAACCTCATTTTACGGCAAAGGTATCCGGTAAAGGATCGCCCGTCATTTTTGTACATGGACTCTACTGCACCGGGTCGGTGTGGGACGAAACCATAAAGCGCTACGCGTCCGGCAACGAATGTCACGTGCTTACGCTCGCGGGCTTCGGTGGCGTTGAACCGAACCTCCACGACAATTTCCTCGAATCGGTGAAAGCCGATATTATCAACTATGCGCGTGAAAAGAAGCTGAACAAGCCGGTGATTGTCGGCCACAGCATGGGAGGTTTCCTTGCGTTGTGGGCGGCAGCCTCGGAGCCAGCCCTGTTTAAGTCGGTAGTCGCCGTTGACGGACTCCCTTATTTCCCTGTGTTGCAGATGCCTGGCATCACTCCCGAATCGGCCACCGAAATGGCCACGAACATGAAGAAGGGTATGGAAGACCTTTCGCCCGACCAAACCAGGGCCAACCAGAAAATGTATCTGCCTTCGATGATCGCCGACGAAAAGAACATCGCCATTGTGACTGAAATGGCCGCGGCCTCGCATGCCCCCACTATTGCGCAGGTGATGTATGAGATGTTCACGACAGATCTGCGCGCAGAAGTTGCAAAGATCGATGTGCCGGTGCTGCTGCTCGGATCCTGGATCGCCTACAAAAATTATGGGGTAACGCACGACAGCGCGCTGGCCGGTTACAAGGCGCAGGTGCAGTCGGTCGCCAAAGCCGAAGTGGTGCTGTCCGACACGGCCAAGCATTTCATTTTCTACGACGACCCGGAATGGTTTTACGCGCAGGTAGACCGGTTCATCCGATAACACAAATCAGTGGCGTCGCGGCAGGCTTGCGTGCGACGTCACTTTACCACATAGTCAACCTCGCTCACAGCCTCCACCACGTTGTTGCCAAGTTCCATCAACCGTATGTGATCTTCGTGCTGTTCGTATTCGTCGCGGGCTTGAGCAGAAGTAAAATCCAAAATGGCCACATGCTGATAATAACTGTTGCCGGCATGGGTATTCACCAGCCATGAAAAGTTATCGAACCCATTCACTTTCTGTGAGAGTCCAATCCATAAGTCGCGCGCCGCGCGTACGTCTACCGGTGTCGCGTTGTCTTTCCAGCGAATCATGATCACCCGCCTGAGTATTGCGGTGTCGTCTTTCTTATATATAGCGCGCGAAGCTTGGTGTTCTCCCAGTCGAGACCCTGGTAATCGCTAACGTTGCGCACGCTCAGGTGAATGGTCCAGCCCGCGGCTATGCACAACGTCAGCAGGCCGGCCGCAAAGCTCAAATGTCTTTTCATAAACGGATCATTAATCTGCTGGACTAACGACAGTGTATCCGGAGGGTTGGGTTTGTAACCACTTAGGTGACTGGATGCTGTAACGCGCGTGCGATAGTGGATTGGAAATACCAGATAGACCTGAACCCGGGAAATTGTATTCAAACGACATTCCGATACTCAGGCGGGCTTGCCGATAAGGCCCGTATTCCCGGCGATAAGCCCTTTTATTTCCTGCACGGCCAGCATCAGTCCGTCAAAATATTTTTCTTCCCGGAATAGTGGCGCCATTTCTCCGCCTATTATCCGCGTACAGACGCCGTTGGTAATGATTTGTTCCAGGCCAGAGCCGACTTCGATCCGGATTTTTTTGTCGGTGATCGAGACAACGATCACGATACCGTCGTTGTAGCTTTCCCTGCCTAGTTTCCATGTCTCCGCCAGGTTCGCCGCGTACGACTCCACAGTTGCGTCGCCGAGCGAATCAATCACTTTGATGGCCATCTGCGAACCGATACGGCTCTCAAGGTCTTTCAACTCTGCAACCAGGGAGTCGCGCTGCGACGCGGTGAGTACATTGGCGTCGTCGGCCACGTAGATGCGGCCTTCGGACGAACCTGTGCATGCCCATATCGCGGCCGCCAACAAGGCGAATAACAGTACATTCAGTTTTCTCATAAGTGTTCTATTTGAATAGAAATTTAGTCCTTTAATCCAACACTTCCAGCACAGGCGTCTCCTTCTTCCGTTTCAGGCAAACTAAATATGTCGGCACAGCTGGGTAGAATGGTCTGTTCAAAAAAAAAATTACTACCTATTGCATTTTAATAACTAATATTTTAGTTTTAAACCTAAATAGTTAGTCACACAAAAAATACTGCGCTCATGAAAGAACTGACCAAGGCTGAGGATCAGATCATGCAAATTCTTTGGAAAATGGGTAAGGCGTTCGTAAAGGACATTGTAGAGGAGTTACCCAGCCCGAAGCCTGCGTACAACACGGTTTCAACCATCGTGCGCATACTTGAAACCAAAGGGTTTGTAGATCACAAAGCATACGGCAAAACGCACGAGTACTTCCCGGTTGTATCCAAAGAAAAGTACACGAAGTTTTACCTGAACAACATGTTGAAGGGCTACTTCAACGGTTCTTTTCAAAACCTGGTGTCGTTCTTCGCGAAGGAAAACAAACTGGACGCAAAAGAGATCGAAAGACTACTTGAAGAAGTAAAAAATCAGAAACCATGAGCACGTACCTTAATTACCTGGTGGAAGCCAACCTGGGTCTGGCGGCTTTCCTCCTCCTCTACTGGCTGTTGCTGCGAAACGAAACAGATTTTGGCTACAAGCGCGCGTTTCTGCTGGTG
>JAAURZ010000180.1 GCA_012031955.1 Bacteroidia bacterium | reverse complement strand
TTCGTGGCAGGCTCTCTCCTGTCTATGGTCATCGTGTTGATCTATACCAACATGGGCATCACCCCTTTCTGGTTGCTCGTGGCGCTCAACGTGGTGATGTTTATCGGCATCTCTTCGCGTATGATTGCCGCCTCGGCGTTGATGACGGCCGTACCGGAACCTGCCGAGCGTGGCGCGTTTATGGGTATCAACGCCTCTGTACAGTCAATCTCCGGCGGCATTGCCTCCGGTATTGCCGGTTTGATTGTAGTGCAGGAAACGCCAACCTCGCCCTTGCAAAATTATCCGACCGTAGGCATCGTGGTGGTCGTGTGCATGCTCATCACCATCTTTCTCGTTTACAGGATCCACGTGTTTGTAAAATCAAAGCCGGAAGCGAGCCTGAAACCACTTGTGAACGACGAGCCTGTCGAAAAGGAAGTAGCTTAGTCGGCGGTGTACTTCACCACCATTTTTTGAATTCTGTCTTCGATCTTTTCTGTCGTCAGTTTTTCGCGCAAGCGGTCGACAATAATTGGAAATGAAAACGGCGTAGGCTTATCCGGATAAGTCAGCGTGATCTTCTGCCGTGCGATGCGCTCAAGCGCGGTGCGCAGCCGCGCTTCCTCCAGTTGAAAGTCCATCACTTCTTCGTAGGCCTGCTGTAGCAACAGGTTGTGGGCTTCATAGTCGTGAAACACATCGAAGAAAAGTTGCGATGACGACTGCAGGTGTTTGTCTTTAACCGGCTTGCCCGGGTAGCCTTTAAACACCAGGCCCGAGATGGCCGCGATGTCGCGAAACTTGCGGCGCGCCATTTCGGTCGAGTTGATGCTCGCCTGAATATCGCGCAGCAGGTTGTCGACACCCAGCACGTTGGTCTCCACGGCCTCTTCGATGGGAATGGGCTGGTCGCAAAGCAATTCAAATCCGTAGTCGTTCATGGCAATGGAAAATGTGAGCGGCTTGATTTGTGCGATGCGGTGCGCCATGAGCGCGCCCATGCCTTCGTGCACGAACCTGCCTTCGAACGGATACATGAGCACGTGAAAGCCTTCGGACGTTTCGAACGACTCGATGAGGAACTCGTTGCGACCGGGCAGGTGCGACCGGCTTCGCTGCAGGTCGAACAGTGGTTTCAGAAATTCATTTCGCGTCTTGTGGCTGCACGTCGCGCACGGCCTCGTCGAGTTTCAGGCGGATCATCTCGCTCATCTGCGACGACAGCGGCATGCGGCCACCCTGCCACGAAGGCACAGCGCCGGATTTGCGCGTGGTCTTCCGCACGTGCACTTCCATCTCTTTGATGCGCACCAGCTCGAGGTTTCGTCCGGCAAACCAAAACACATCGCCGGGGTTGAGCCGTGAAATAAAATATTCTTCGATGGTGCCCAGGTATTTGCCGGAAACAAATTTGACGAACAGCGAACTATCACTCACGATGGTGCCGATCGACAGCCGGTGGCGCATGGCCATGGCACGATGGGCCACGCGATAGCGGCCGCGCTCTATTACCACTTTTCTGTATTCGTCGTACGCTCCGAGCGAATGCCCGCCGGTGGTAATAAAGTTGAGGCACCAGTTCCATTCTTCTTTGGTGATGGACGAATAACAGAACGTGCCTTGCACTTCGGGAAATAGCTCGTCGGCATCGAAGCCATCCGACACCGACAAGGTGATAAGATATTGAACGAGCACGTCGAATGAGCGCAGGTAGGGAAGCCTGTCTTCCACCACGTGGCGGGCTATCGCCGTGCGTAGCGCTGCTGCTTCCATCAGCTCCAGCGAATGGGTGGGAACGAAGTAGATGCGGCTTACCGCGCCCGGCTGGTGGCCGCTGCGGCCGGCACGTTGCAGGAAGCGCGCCACGCCCTTGGGACTGCCGACTTGCACGATGGTTTCCACCGGCCTGAAGTCGACGCCAAGGTCGAGGCTCGACGTGCACACGACGGCTTTCAGTTTCGCCTCGTGCAATTGCGTCTCTACCCAGCTACGCAACTCCTGGCTTATGGAACCATGATGCATGGCCACGAGCCCCGATAGCTCCGGCGCTTTGTCGAGCATTTTCTGGTACCATATTTCGGCAAATGATCGCGTGTTGGTAAAGATGAGTGTGGTATTGCTCTGCTTCACAATCTCCACCACCTTGTCGAGCAGCAGGATGCCAAGGTGCCCCGCCCACGGCATTTTGTCGACCGAATCGGGCATGATAGAAATTACCTCCACAGCCTTATGTATGTCGGCGCGAATGATCCTGTAGCCGCTGCGTTGGTAGTAGCTGCCCAGCAGTGCCTCCACCGCCTGGTCCATGTTGCCGATGGTGGCCGATATGCCCCAAACCTTCAGCCCGTGACAGACGGTTTTGAGCCGCGACAGTGCCAGCTCTACCTGCACGCCGCGCTTCGACCCCATCAGCTCGTGCCACTCGTCGGCCACCACTGTAGCCAGGTCTTTAAAGACAGTGGAATAATTTTTCTGCGCCAGCAATAAGTGAAGGCTTTCGGGTGTGGTGATCAGTATCTCAGGCGGGTTGCTTTTTTGTCGCTCGCGCTCTTTCAATGAAGTGTCGCCCGAGCGCACACCGACCCGCCATGGCAACTCCAGTCCTTGTATCAGCCGGTTGGCGGCAAGTTCTATTTCTTTCGATAGCGCCCGGATGGGTGTGATCCAGATGGCACGCAACCCGTTATCCTTCCTCGTTTTATAGTCAGGGTGGTTGCGGATGAACTCAAGCACCACGGGCACGAGCAGTGAATACGTTTTACCACTTCCCGTAGGTGCGTTTACGAGTCCGCTCTGCCCTTCCAGCACAGCACGCCACGCTTCGCGCTGAAACGGAAAGGGCGACCATCCTTTTGCGTGAAACCATTCCTCGCCTAAATTCAAAACGTCGGGCATATCGCTAAAGATAGGAAGCACGCGAAGATGGTAAAACATTTTGCCGACACTGATGTTTAACATTGTAAATTGGGCGGCACGATGGCAAACTATTCGATTAAGGATCTTGAACAACTTTCGGGCATCAAAGCCCACACGATCAGGATTTGGGAGAAGCGCCACCAAATCATCCGGCCGCAGCGAACAGCCACCAACATACGCTACTATTCCGACGACGACCTTAAGAAAATCATCAATGTATCGCTGCTGAACACGTCGGGCATTAAAATATCGCGCATCGCGTGCATGTCGGCGCCGGAAGTGGCGCAAAAGGTAATTGAACTTAGCGAGCAGCGCGACGCGGCGCATATGCAGATCGACCGGCTGGTGATGGCCATGGTCGACCTTGAAGAGGATGTTTTCGAGAAGATTCTTTCCGGCATGATACTCCGCTTTGGCTTCGAGCGCGTCATCACGGAAATCGTCTACCCGTTCCTTGAAAAGATCGGCATTTTGTGGCAGACCAGGCACATCACGCCGGCGCACGAGCATTTTATTTCAAACCTGATAAGACAAAAGATCATTGTGGCCATCGACTCGCTGCCCGCTGTGGCTGCCGGCGGCGAACGCGCCGTGCTGTTCTTGCCTGAGCGCGAGTTGCACGAACTGGCCCTGCTTTTCTTCAACTACCTGATGCGCAAGGCCGGCTATCGCACTTTTTACTTCGGCCAAAACCTCCCCCACGAAGACCTGAAGAGCGTCTATCAAACCCACAGGCCGCAACTGCTTGTCACGTACATTACGACGCCACCGCCTGACGGCTCGATTGACCGCTACCTGAAACGCCTGCATCTTGATTTTCCCGACAGCCGAATTCTAGTGTCGGGCGTGCAGGTGGCGCGACTCGAAAAGTCGCCGTTTGCCAACATCACCTTTTTCAAGAACGCCGCCGACATCAAGGACCTGCTGACACCCCGGGTGAAATCCGCTCCATAGCCAAACTTCGTAGATAGGGCCGAAAGGGCGCACCCGGGGCATTCTTTTTGTCTAATTTATTTCATTATTTAATAAACAAAATGATGACTTTCGTCCTTATCTGACTATATTTGTTTAGTAATTATAAATAAACATTAAACACTATGCCGACGACAGCCATGGAATTCAGCCACCAGATTGCCACCTTACGGCCTATGCTCCAGGCGCTTACGCGCAGGTTCACGACAGACCATGACGAGTCCCTTGACCTGGTACAAGACACCATCCTGAAGGCGCTCACCTATAAGGACAAGTTCAAGGCTGATACGAATCTGAAAGGGTGGCTTTTCACCATCATGCGAAACACGTTCATCAATAATTACCGGCGCAACAAACGGAGCCGCATATGGCACGACACCACCAAAGACCTTCATTTCCTGAATGTCGCCGATACCCACACCTTCAACTCACCAGGCGCTCGTTTTGAATACAAGGACACCTGGACCAATTTGAGCACGGTGAGGGAAGACTTGCTCGTGCCTTTCAAGATGCACCTCTCGGGCTACAAGTACCATGAGATAGCGGAGCACCTGAAAATACCAATAGGCACGGTAAAGAACCGGATTTTCCACGCTCGTAAAGAAATACAAAAGAAATTAGTCGGTTATTGATAACTTCCGGGCTCGTTTTAACTATCAAGAACGGATTATGAAGAGAGTCGCCGTAATTGGCGCAGGTTTCTCCGGTTTGTCTGCGGCTGCGTGCCTTGCCAAAGAAGGTTTGGACGTGACTGTATTCGAAAAGAACGACATCGCCGGCGGCAGGGCAAGAAAGTTCGAAGCAGAAGGGTTCGTGTTCGACATGGGGCCCAGTTGGTATTGGATGCCCGACGTCTTCGAAAAGTATTTTGGCCTTTTTGAAAAACATCCGTCCGACTACTATACACTCACCCGCCTGGATCCTTCATACCGTGTCTACTTCGGCAAGCACGACCATCTCGACATACCGGCCGGCGAAGCCGGCCTCACGGAGCTGTTTGAATATCTGGAACCCGGCAGCGGCGCCAAACTCCGGCAATTTCTCAAAGAAGGCGCCTACAAGTATAACATCGGCATCAACGACCTTGTCTATAAGCCGGGCCTATCTCTGACGGAACTCATGGATGCAAAAGTAGCGCGGGGTGTTTTCAAACTCCATGTGTTCACATCCATCGCGCACTACATTCGCAAGTACTTCAAGCACCCCCGTATTATCAAGCTGCTGGAATTTCCCGTGTTGTTTCTCGGCGCGACACCGGAGGATACGCCGGCGCTTTACAGCCTGATGAACTATGCCGACATGGCCCTGGGCACCTGGTACCCGCAAGGGGGCATGCACAAAGTGGTGGAGGGCATGGTAGAACTCGCACAATCCGTGGGCGTAAAATTTCAATTCAACGCGCCGCTCGAACACATCCACATTGAAGCCGGCCGGATTTTGCAACTAACCTGCGCGGGCAAAACATACCCGGTCGACGGCGTGGTAGCGAGTGCCGATTATCATTTGTGGAGCAGCAATTGCTGCCGGCGCAGTACCGCCGCTATACGGAGCATTACTGGAACAAACGGGTGATGGCGCCGTCCAGCCTCCTGTTTTTTTTGGGAGTGAACAAGCGCATCGACGGCCTGCTGCACCACACGTTGTTTTTCGATGAAGACTTCGGCCTGCACGCACGCGAAATATACAAGGAACCCAAGTGGCCCTCGGCGCCTCAGTTTTACATCTCGTGCCCGTCGAAGACAGACGCGACGGTGGCGCCGGCCGGCATGGAAAATTTACTGATTCTGATGCCTGTGGCGCCGGGCCTGGAGGATAGCGAAGAAACGCGAGAACACTTTTTCAACATTATCCTGCACGCCTGGAAGCACTCACGGGCCAGGCTATACGCGAGCATATCGTATACAAGCGAAGCTACGCGCACAACGATTTTGTAAAAGATTATCACGCCTACAAGGGCAATGC
>JAAURZ010000179.1 GCA_012031955.1 Bacteroidia bacterium | reverse complement strand
AATTTTTTGGCTGCTCGGCAAGTCGCTTTTGTTTGTGCTTGTACAGATGTGGGTCAGGTGGACTTATCCGAGACTAAGAATCGATCAGTTGATGGGGTTGAGTTGGAAATATCTTACCCCAGTTTCATTAGTTTTGATTTTGATTGTTGGTATTTGGCGTGTATTGCTAATTTCCTAGAGCCCGTGAAGAAGTATATTTTTCTGTTTTCATTTTTAACCTGCATCGTCGCAGTACCAGCCCTCGGCCAGTCGCGTATTGACAGCCTGGAACAGGTGTTGCGCAAGGGCAACCTGAGCGACTCATCGCGTATCCGGGCCACCGTGTCGCTGTCTATGGAATATGAATACATGGACTTCAACAAAGCCAAATCGCTGGCACAAGAGGCGGTAAAGTTGGTGGAAGAAAGTAATCTCTCCGCCATGAAAACCGTGGCCTATAGAAACCTCGCAACCGTCTATAGAATCGGAGGAGATTTCAGTTCCGCGTTGCGATACGACAACCAGGCGCTGCAGAGTTCCATCACTATGCTCGACAGTGCCGCCATTCCGGCCAACTACAACAACCTGGCAAACGACTATTTCGACCTGGGAGAATACGACGATGCCTATTACTATTTTACCAAGGCCTATCGCGTGGCTGGCAGCAGAAACGATTCGCTGGTAATGGCTGTGGCGTTGCACAACGTCGGCCGCGTGTTCAAAGAGTTGGGTCAATACGATCGCGCACTCGACCACCTTACCATCTCGCGAAAACTCAGCCGACTGATCGGCGACGTGGAGGGCGAAGCTTACTCACTGGGCGAGATTGGCGACATACAAATGACCAAAGGCGACTACGACTCGGCGCTCTTTACCCTAATGCAGTCGCTGGAGGAAACACGCATCTTAAACCTGCACATACTCGAACCCGACGTGCTCACCAAAATAGCATCGGTGCACCTGCACCTTGAAGACTACGCCAGGTCGCTTGCCTATTTCGACTCCGCGTACGCGTTGCATTCAAAAACCGCGAACAAGTATGGCAATGCCGAAGTACTGTTAGGCAAAGGCATGGCCTACCTCAAACTGGGTCAGTACGACGAAGCACAACGCGCCATCGAACAAAGTGCGGCCGTGGCTGCCACGCTCAACGCGCGCATACTGGAAATACAGGCAAACGAAGCACTCTCACAGTTGTGGGAAATGAAAGGCGATTATCACAAGTCGCTGCAATTCTTCAGGCAGTTCAAAGCACTTGAAGATTCGCTCTTCAGCCAGGAGATGCAGGAGAAACTCTCGCGCGACCAGATACGGTTTGAAACCGAGTCGAGAGACTCGCAGATCGCCATGCTCAGCGAACTGGAAGCGTCGAAGACGTCGGCACTCAAACGGCAGGAATTCATCCGAAACATACTCGCGGTAGTCGTCGCGCTCAGCGGCATACTGCTGGTAACAGTATACAGAAGCGGGCAACGCCGCAAGCAAATCAACAAACTGCTGCTGCAACACCAGGACGAAATGGAGCGCCGCAGCGACGAGCTCGAACGCCTCAACCAGGTGAAGGACAAATTCTTCTCCATCATCTCGCACGACTTGCGCTCGCCCATCAACGCACTCGCCGGCATCCTGGACCTGATGACGAAGGATGCCATCCGGCCGGAAGACTTCGCCGAACTCACCCAAGAGTTGCGCATGCGCTTCAACCACACCCGCACGCTGCTCAACAACATGCTCGACTGGACGTTGCTCCAGATGGACAAGCTCAACTTGCAGGCTGCCAAAATAGACCTCCACAGAATTGTGAATGAAAATATACAGCTATCAGGCGCCATCTTGTCGAAGAAAATTGAACTCGTTAACGAGGTGCCGAAAAATGCCATTGGCTTTGCCGACTCCAACACTGTGAACCTCGTTATACGCAACCTGATGACCAACGCCATCAAATTCACCAACGACGGCGGCGAAGTGCGCATCGGCGCCGAAGCCAAAGGCAAAGAGTGGATCATGTGGGTGAAGGACAACGGCGTGGGCATCGATAAAGAAATCGTCGACATCCTTTTCGACAAAACGGCACCTTACAGCACGCGCGGCACAGCCAACGAAAAAGGAACCGGCCTGGGGCTCATTCTCTGTAAAGAATTCATCGAAAAAAACGGAGGAAAAATCTGGGTCGAAAGTGAAGTGGGACGAGGCAGTACGTTCTGGTTTACCCTCCCCATGGCATAATTGCCGCGAAAAGCGGCGCTGCCCATTTTTATCCAATAATTTACGTCCTATTTTTGTTGCCTTACCATGGCACAAGCACTTTCATATTTCTCCGCAATCAGTCAGGCAGCGAGATCACTCGCAACGGGCATGAGGCTTACCCTGCGCCACCTGCTGGCCGCGCGCAAAAAAAGAAAAACGCTGCCCGTGTATCACGTCGACTACTTTCAGCAAACGGAAGGCATCGCCACCGTGCAATACCCGTACGAAATGTTGCCCGTGCCCGACAACGGCCGCTATCGCCTGCACAATGAAATCGACGACTGCATTGTGTGTGATAAGTGTGTGAAAGTGTGCCCCGTCAATTGCATCACCATCGAACCTATAAAAGCAACCGAGGAAATCGGCAAGACTTCCGACGGTACACCGAAGCGCATTTATGCCGCGAAGTTTGATATCGACATGGGCAAATGCTGTTTTTGCGGACTCTGCACCACCGTCTGCCCTACGGAATGTCTCACGATGACCAAAGTATTCGACTTCAGCACGTTCGATATAAGAGACCACAATTACGCTTTCGCGGAAATGACCGATTCGGAGATTACGGAAAAAAAAGCGTTGTGGGAACAACACCAACTCAAGAAACAGGCGCAGACACCTGTGCCCACAACCGAAGCCAAACCAGACGAGGCCGGCTCACCCAAAGCCGTGCGTCCTGTATTCCGGCCGAAAATAAAACCCAAAGAATGACTCTGCAACTGGTGATCTTCTACGTGTTCGCGGTTATCGCTGCGCTTGGGGCACTGAGCATACTGTGGACCCGCAATGTATTTTACGGCGCCATCGGGCTCATCATCGCGCTCATCGCCGTGGCCGGCGTATTCGTGTTTTCGCAGGCCGAGTTCGTAGCCGTTTCACAGTTGCTGGTGTATGCCGGCGGCATCCTCGTGGTGATGGTGTTTGCCATAATGCTCACGTCGCGCATTGCGGGCCGGCCGTTGGCGGTAGGCGGCGGCCGCTGGGCCAGCGGTATCATGACCGGCCTCGTCGTGCTGGGCGCACTTTCGTACTACCTGCTCAAAGAACCCTTCACACCGAACGGAACCAAAGACCTTGGCCAGACCGACAGTGTGCCCCGCCTGGGGGTCTCCTTAATGACTGATTTCGTATTGCCGCTGGAGATAAGCGGCGTGCTGTTGCTCGTGGCATTGCTCGGCGCGGCTGTGATTATATCATCCATCAAATCCACACAATCTTGATCGTGCCGGTTCAACACTTGCTCGTACTCGGCGCTGTCCTGCTCACAATCGGGCTTATGATTGTCATCATCAAACGAAATGCAATCATGGTGCTGATGGGCATAGAACTTATGTTCAACGCCGCCAACATCAACCTCGTCGCCTTCAACCAATTGTATTCCGACAACTTCAACGGGCAACTTTTCGCCCTGTTTGTAATACTCGTAGCCGTGTGCGAAGCCGCCGTCGGACTGGCGATCGTATTCAGCGTTTATAAATACTATCACACGTCCGTGCCGGAAGAAGTAAACGAATTAAAAGAATCATGAACGCGGCCGGCAATTTCTTCACGCTCGAGATCATCGCGTTATTTGTGTTGTTGCTGCCGCTCGTGTCGGCCATGCTCACGCTCTTAATTTCCGATCACTACGCCTGGATCGTGAGCATACTCGCCACGCTGCTGTTGCTTGTAAGTGCACTCGGTGCAGCCTACCTGGCCTGGGCGGTCGAAGGCGGCACGCTCACCGCCTCGTTTCCGTGGTTCACGCTCGGCGGCCAATCACTGCGCATAACGCTGACTTTAAACGAAGTATCCGGGCTCATGATGGCAACCGTGGCCGGTGTTTCATTTCTCGTGCATCTTTATTCATCAGGCTATATGGCCTCCGACGACAACGTGAAGGGATACTTCGGCATGTTGGGGTTCTTCACATTCGCGATGCTGGGCATCGTGATCTCCGGCAACCTGCTGGTAACATTTGTATGCTGGGAGTGGGTCGGGTTTGCTTCCTACCGACTTATCAGTCACTGGAAAGACAGGCCGGGCGCAGCGGCTGCCGGAAAAAAGGCATTTATCATCAACAGGATCGGCGACCTTGGCTTTGTAGTGGCGCTGATGATCATATGGGTAAACGCCGGAACATTCGACATTGCTTCACTTGCTCAATCCGGCGGCGCATGGCAAGGTTACGCGGCGCTTTGCATCTTTGCAGGCGTAGCAGGCAAGTCGGCGCAACTACCGTTGTTCACCTGGCTACCCGACGCCATGGCAGGGCCCACACCGGTGTCGGCGCTCATACACGCCGCCACCATGGTAGCCGCAGGTGTATATCTTCTCTTTCAACTTCACTTTCTCTTCGGGCCTGCGGGCCTTACGCTGGTGCTCATCGTGGGGCTTATGACCAGCCTCGGCGGTGCACTGGCTGCGCTCCATCAGTATGACATAAAAAAGATACTCGCCTACTCCACCATCTCTCAACTGGGGTTGATGGTGGCGGCGGCGGGTGCAGGCGCGCCAAGTGCGGCCATGCTTCATCTCTTTACACATGCATTTTTCAAAGCTTGCCTTTTCCTCGGCGCCGGCTCGATAATTCACGCACTGCATCAGGCCCAACAGCAATCGCACACGCACTTCGACGTGCAGGATATACGGCAACTGGGCGGACTGCGAAGGAAGTTGCCGCTCACTTTCGTTGCGTTTGTTATCAGCGGCTGCGCACTGGCCGGGTTGCCGTTCACGTCGGGTTTTCTGTCTAAAGACGCCATACTTGCATCGTTGCTTGCCTGGGCGCAACAACACGGAAACATTGGCTATGCGGCACTCATTGCCGGCTTTGTCATCTCATTTTTATCCGTGCTCTACACCTTCCGGCTGGTGTGGCACGTGTTCTTCGGCAGCGAAAAGGCTACCGCAAGTATGGATGTGCAGGAACCTCCTTTGGTGATGCGCCTGCCCTGGCGCTGCTTGCCGCGGCGTCGCTGTGGTTCACATTTTCGTGGAATCCGTTTCACATTTCAACAAGCTGGTTTGCCGTCGATACCAATAACTGGTTGCTTATCGGCTCAGTGCTTTGGGTTGCCCTTGCATCCGTATTCGCATGGACGTCGATGCGAAAGCAGTCGGTGGCGGCAACAATTGGCTGACTCAAAATTTTTACCTCGACAATTTATACCAGGACATTGTAGTAAAACCGGTAGTACGACTTGCTTCCCTTACGGGGAAAGCAGATCGCGAGTGGATCGACGGCTTCCTGCACGGACTCGTGCTGGTGCAGGTGACCATCGCACACATTGCGGGTTGGGCAGATCGCGTGCTGGTTGATGGCGCCGTGTCGGGGGTCACATTCCTCGTGCGATGGACAGGCAATATGGCGCGGTCTTTTCAGTCGGGTAAAATCCAGCAATATGTTTTCTGGGCCGTGGTGGGATTGATTATTTTTCTATTTTGGACGTTGATTTAAACTTTTGCGTTTGCGCCGTGACTAACGGAACATAACCATGCTCGCATACCTCCTCTCCATTTTGTTATTCCTTCCCCTGGCCGGCGGACTCATCGGGCTGTTTTATTCCCATCACCCAACCAAAAGCATTCCGCTGGCTCGCGCTCGGTGTGTCGAGCCTGCAGGTTGCGGTATTGCTGGCAA